>CAZRGY010000727.1:0-2132 GCA_964599715.1 uncultured Verrucomicrobiota bacterium
GGTTCAAGGAATTGAACTGGGCATCCTTGAACGAGACGTAACCGGCGAAGACCGCCCCGGTCAGCGATACCGCACCGTCCACCTTGATCGCTTCGAAACTCGCCAGCGCAAGCTGGTTGGTGAACCGCGCGCCGTCCAGTTTGAGTCCATCCGTGATGTGGCTGTATTGCAGTTGGAACGGCCCGGCAAACAATGCGTTCGTAAAGGAAACACTGCCGCCCACCTTGAGAGCATCAAATTTTGCCGGTACGGAATCGCTCAAAAAGGACGCCCCGCCAGCCTGGAGCAACCCGGCAACCTGAAGCTGTTCAAAGTTTGCCGGTCCATAGAACACGGCTTTTTTCAGGGCGATATCCCGGCCCACTTTCAAACCCGAACAGTTCACGGTGGAGACGAAGGTACAACCGCTGATGCTGAACCCGCTGTCGAAGACACATTGCGAGAGATTCACCTCCCCATCGAAGCGGCAGCCGATCAGCCGGACGTCGTTCGTGACCTGCACATTCCGCAGATCGACGCCGTCCCGCACGATAGCCCCCTGTATCTGCACCCCGTTCCGGTGGATGAGACAATCCTTTCTCAACCCGGCCAGTAGCTCTTCCAGAAAGGCACCACGGACAATCCGGCGCTGTTCATCTGGAAAAGCGGTGTCCAGATCCGCCACCCGACCGGCGGTGATCTCCGCCATGACAAATTTTTCGGTCGGCGTAGGTTCGCCAGCCGAAGGGCGGACCACGGTAGCCCCTTGCAAACCGACGCAGAGGAAAAGGGCCACCCAGCCCATGGCTATCCGCAAGGATGTGGGACACCAAAGGCTTCGCTGATTCTGCATGTAGGACGGTATATCACGGTTTCCTCAAACCACCTAACTATGTTGCTAAACCTTCATTTTTAGAGGCACCAAAGTCACGGCCCCGGCTTGACGCGCCACCTGGGCTGCCTACCCTTACCAGCATGACCAACGACCCCACATCACGTCGCGATTTCATCCGCACCACTGCTGCCGCTGCTGCCCTGGCTTCCACGTTCTCATTTCCCTCGGTCATGCGCGGGGCGGCGGGCGACAAGCTGAAGGTCGGCCTCATCGGTTGCGGCGGACGTGGCAATGGTGCAGCGAACCAGGCGCTCACTGCCGACAGCAACTGCGAACTCCACGCCATGGGCGATGTCTTTGCCGACAAGCTCAAGATCGGCCTCGAATCCTTGAAGAAACTGCAACCGGAGAAAGTGAATGTGCCTGCCGAGCGCCAATTTGTCGGTCTGGATGCCTATCAGAAAGTCATCGAGACGTGCGATGTCGTCCTGCTCACCACCCCGCCCGGTTTCCGTCCGCAACATCTCAAAGCAGCGATTGAAGCGGGCAAGCACGTGTTCGCGGAGAAACCGGTGGCCACGGATGCCCCCGGCGTCCGTTCCGTGCTCGAATCCGCCGCGCTCGCCAAGAAGAAGAACCTCGCGATCGTCTCCGGCTTTGACTGGCGCTACAACTACTCCCGCCGCGAATTCGTGAAACGCCTGCAAGAAGGCGCCATCGGCGACATCCGCTCCATGTATGTCACGTGCATGGTCGGCGCCATCAAGACCATGCCCGAACCGGAGAAACGCCCGGCTGGCATGGGTGATGTCGAGTGGCAGTTGCGCAATTGGTATAACTTCGTGTGGACCTGCGGCGATACGCTCGTAGAGAACTGCATCCACAGTATCGACCGCCTGCTCTGGATGATGAAGGACGAACCGCCGGTCAAATGCGTCGCCGTGGGCGGCCGCAATGTCCCCAATCCCGGCGGCAATATCTACGACCACTTCGAGGCCAATTACTGGTGGGCCAACGGCGCACGCGCCTACGCCGTCTCGCGTCATCAAGACCGCACGTATTTTGAAGTGGCCGATGAGATACTCGGTGCCAAAGGTCGCGCCTTCGCCCGGGCGGACAACCGCCAGAAGCCGATCACCGAGATCCACACCGAAGGTGCGGAGGTCTGGAAATATCCCGGTCCGTGGAATCTCAGCTACCAGACGGAGCACGACGAACTCTTCGCGTCTATCCGCGCGGGCAACCCCATCAACAACGGCCATCGCATGGCCATGAGCACGCTCGCTGGCATCATGGGCCGCATGGCCGCCTACACCGG
>CAZRGY010000728.1:0-2130 GCA_964599715.1 uncultured Verrucomicrobiota bacterium
CATGTTGAGCGTTTCTTGAATCACGCCTTCACCGGCAAACGCCGCATCCCCGTGGATCAATAGTGTCATGACCTGTTTGTGGTCGTAGTCCTCAATGCGATCCTGTTTACTGCGGCAACGGCCCATCGCTACCGGATTGACAAACTCCAGATGGCTGGGGTTGAAGCACAGCGAAATGTGGATGTTCTGATTTTGGCTGGTGATCCAGTCGGTGCTGTAGCCCAGATGGTAAAGTACATCGCCCGCACCGCGATTGGCGTCGGGATTCGGGTCATCGAACGACCAGAATATATTCTCGTTCCGTTTGCCCATGAGGTTCGCCAACACATTAAGCCGTCCGCGATGGGCCATTCCCAGGACCACTTCACGGACCCCATGTTCTCCCGCCTTTTCCATCGCCAAGTCCAACAAGGGAATCAGACTTTCGGCCCCCTCCAGAGAAAACGTTTTGGCACCGACAAATTTCCGTCGCACAAATTCCTCGAAGACAACCGCATCTGTCAATCGCGTCAGCACTCGCAATTGCGTTTGACGATCCAAGTGCAGTCGGTTCTCCGTACCTTCCATCCGGTTCTGCAACCAGTTCCGAATATCGTGGTCGTCGATGTGCATGAACTGCACGCCAATGGATCGGCAGTACGTGGTCCGCAGGCGTTGGACGATCTCACCCAAAGTCCGAGTGTTGTCGCCAAAAATGGTTCGTGTCGAGAAGGAACGCTCCATATCGGAGGGGAGCAAACCATAGGTCTCAGGATGCAGGTCTCGGTTGCTGGGCCGAGGTCGACCTAAAGGGTCCAATTTGGCCTCCAAGTGGCCGCGAACTCGAAAACCTCGCACCAACTGATCGACGCGATCCTGCACCTGAGCGATACTCATCGCCCTTTCTGATGTCTCAGACTCGTCTTTCGCACTGGGTGAACGAAACAGCGAATAGTAACGTGACGGGCGTTTGACCGCACCATCAGCCGACGTTGCCGAAGGGTTTTCACCGAACTCAGCCCCAGTTCCGACCGTCGACTGGGAACGCCCGTCGGCCCCCCCCGAAGGGTTCAGTTGACCGTTTTTCCACGCAGCAAACTTCTTAAAATAGTCACGCCATTCCGGGGAAAACGGGGTGGGATCTTGTTGATAGTCGAGATAAAGACGTTCAATGTCTTCGCGGCTGAGTACACTCATTGGATCTCGTTTGCCATTTCCGTTGGACTAAGATGTTGGGCAAGGCCTTGGGCGCCTTTTTCTCGTTCACTCTTATTCTTCTATTTTTGCAGTGACTTGGAAAGGCGACCAAGCAGCAAAACCCGAAAAATCCGCACACTAAAACGAGTGATGCAACCCTGGTCTCCATGGTTTTTCGGGATTTGCCCCGAATTTAGAATCCCACGGCCCAGGGTCACTAGAGAAAGGTCCGCCACCCAAACCCCTCTAGCCTTACTTCTTCGGACCTAGAACCGCATGCGATACTGGATTTTATAGGCAACCGTAGAAAAACGGGACCGACCACCATTCTGAAGCAATTAGTGGAACTAACCGGCATCTCAGCAGAAAAATTAAAGATTCGCCAATCAGCGTAAGCGTGTGTAAGCCCTCGCAACTACCGTTCATTTAGTTCGCTTAACCGCGTTTAACCGCGAAGCAGAGCAAATTGGGGCTAACCAAGACCGCCCAATCAGGCACGCTCTCTTCCGCATTTCACCTCGCCGAGCGTTCGTCTGTCGAATCCTTTGTACAACTTGGTCTGTCACAGTTCCCCATCACAAGCAGGAACTGCCGCAAGTTGATCTCCTTAACCCAAACGGACTCGTTACAGTTCTTGCATTTCCGTTAACGCCGATTGCTCATCAGCGTACAGCTTCACGAGGTCTTGCATCCGCATGATCGTGAAGACCTCTTTGACACCGTCGCTAATTTCGCAAAATCCAAGCTGGATTTCAGCATCGTCGCAGCGATTCCTCAATTCGACCAATTTGTTGATCACCGCACTAGACATCAACATCACGTTTCTAAAGTTCAAGAGCAGTTTACCATTCCGCGCCCGCGCGGCCGCCTCCAACAAGTCCGTGCCCAAAGTCTGCACGGTCGCTTCATCTAGAATTCGCGTGTTCTGAAAATAGACAATACTCACACTGCCTT
>CAZRGY010000729.1:0-436 GCA_964599715.1 uncultured Verrucomicrobiota bacterium
ATGTGGATGCCGCTTTCGCTGGGAGCGCAAATTCGTAGCGCTTCTCTTCACGCAGGCGGAGCAGCAATTCATTCACTTCGCTTTTAAGCTCCATGATGCGCTCTTCCCGTCCCAGAGTGGCTTCATGCCAGCGCTTTAGCTCGTCCAACTGCTTTTTGATCCGTTCCTCTGCCTCCTTCTGAGCCGTGATATCCTGCATAAACCCAATCACTCGGTAGGTTTTTCCTTGGTTGTTTTGCAAGAAGTGCCCGACATCCTTGACCATGATGTAGCTCCCATCCTTGCATCTGACCCGGTATTCCAGATGGAAAGCAGAGGGTGTTGCGGTGATGCGCTGGAGTTCCGCCTCGAAGTAGGCCCGGTCGGCCGCGTGGATCAAGCTAATCCAGGATTGTACGTCGCCCCCAAGTTCATCCACTGAATAACCCAAGATTCT
>CAZRGY010000729.1:446-2127 GCA_964599715.1 uncultured Verrucomicrobiota bacterium
CCGGCATAGTTCAAGGTGGCTGCATCGATGTCCCAGTCGTAAAGAATCTGGCCGCTGACATGGACTGCGGCTTCGTAGCGGTTACGCCACTCGAGCACTTCCGCTTCGGCCCGTTGATGTTCCACTCCATCCCGGCTGACCTTGATCGCGAAACCGATGTCCGCCGCCAGGTCACCCAACAATTCGAGCTCGCGCGCATCGAAGAAATCTGGTTCTTCAGCATACAAGTTGAAGGTGCCGATCACTTGTCCAGACACTTTGATCGGCAAAGCGGCCATCGACCGAATGTTTAGGCGCTTGGCTTCGCTCTGCCAGGAGGCAAGCTGCGGATCATTCAAGAAGTCATTGCTGACGGACACTTTTTCATCAAGGGCGGCCAGGGTGGTGATTTTACAGGCGTCTTCTGTTTGCAACAGGTTGCGCAACCACTCCAACCCGCCATCCTCGATGCCCGCCACCGACACTGGCACCATTTTGCGGGTTTCTTCCGCCCACAATCCAATCCATGCCATTTTAAAACCGCCTTTTTCAACCGCAATGCGGCACGATAGCGTAAACAGTTTATGGGGATCGCGTTCCCTGACGATCACCTGGTTGATGTCGCTCAACACGGCATACACGCGGTTGAGATGCTGAATCTGAACCTCGTGGTGATGCAAGGTGGTGATGTCGGTCACTGTACCCACGTAACCCTTCACGCTCCCATCCTCCCTCCTTTCAGCCACTCCTTGGCCCAGCACCCAGGTCACCTTTCCATCCGGCCTTTTGAATCGGTATTGCGCGTGGAACTCGGACCCATCACTCAAGCACGATTTCCATGCCTCAGTCACCCCAGCCATGTCATCCGGATGCAGCGACTTGGTCCATCCGCTCCCCAGTGCCGCCTCGAGGGACATGCCTGCGATCTCGCACCAGCGCTGGTTTACGAAACTGCACTCGCCTTTCAAATTGGCCCGCCAAATGCCGACAGGGGATATGCGTGCCAGCGTCTGGAACAGCAGTTCACTATCTCGGCGCGCAAGCTCAGCTTCGTGCTCACTGGTAACATCTTGGGCCAAAATCAATTCGGCGGCCCGTCCCTGAAACGTCAGCCCATGTGAGGTTATCTCGACCAATATGCTGCTGCCGTCCTTGCGGAGGTGATGCCAAACGCCCGCTTTGTCTATGCCTTTGATCCTGCCCACAGTCGGCATAAGTGCGGCAACCTCGTCTCTAGGGCGGATGTCCTTGATGGTCAGTTCCAGAAACTCCTCATGGGAATATCCGTAATGCAGAATGGCCGCATCATTCACCGCCAGAAACCGGAGCGTGACCAGATCATAGACCCACATCGGGAGGGGATTGCTCTCAAATAGAATACGGAAATCCGCATCAGTCTGGCACATGGAACCAGACCTCCCGCTCGCCTCCCCGCCTGACGCAGATTGTTGCACAATGCCCTATTTGATTTTTCAACGCTAGGTCAACGGCGTAAGTTTGCCAAGGGCCAAACAGACTATTTGATGCGCTAAAATTGGCTCGCTATAAGAGATTAGCATTAACATTTTTTGTCTTTCATAATCAAAAGGAGGAGACTTGCTTGATATGTTTGGTTGGCGTATCAACATCAGCGCTTCTTAGTGCTGCCCATGAAATCCACAGAAAAACGCTTGCCGCCGAAGGCGGCGGAGCTTTTCCAGAG
>CAZRGY010000730.1:0-2122 GCA_964599715.1 uncultured Verrucomicrobiota bacterium
GTGCCAGGGCGCTTGCGCATCGGGGGCGGGGGGAGGTTCGTGCAGACGTATCTGCAGCCGGATCATGCCGTGATCGGTGACGCCGAGCCGGACGCGGCGGAAGTGATCACCGTGGTTGTAGGATGAGTTCATGGGTGCCTGCACTTGCATATAGCACAGGGAGTGCCATCGTCGTTTGTGTCGTATGAAGCTGCATTTTGAACGACTCGGGGCGGGCCAACCGCTGGTGATCTTGCATGGATTGCTGGGGAGCGGGGACAACTGGCTGGGGCTGGCGCGCGCGTGGGTCCAAGATTTTGACATCGTGGTGCCGGATCTGCGGAATCACGGGCGCTCGCCGCATGCGGAGGAGGCCGGTTTCGCGGCGATGGCGCAGGACGTGGTGGAGCTGATCGCGGCGGAGGGATTGTCGCAAGTGATTGTGCTGGGGCACTCTCTGGGCGGAAAGGTGGCGATGCAACTGGCGTTGGATCACCCGGATTTGGTGAAGGGATTGATCGTCGTGGATATCGCGCCGAAGGCGTATCCACCGGCGCACAAGGCGCTGATGGAGGCCTTGATGGCGGTGGATCTGTCCCGGTTCACGACACGGGGTGAAGTGGATACCGTGCTGAGCGGACCTATCCCCGCACCGGCTATCCGCCAGTGGTTGCTGAAAAACCTGAACCGGGATGCGAATGGCAAACTGACATGGAAGCCGAACCTGCCGGTGTTGCATCGGCAGTTGGGAGAGTTGTCCGATGGATTTGCAGAAATGCGAGAATACCCCGGGCCGGTTTTGTTTGTGGGGGGAGGGCGTTCAGACTATGTTTCCGCGGAAGACCTGCCCCGCATCCGGGAGTATTTTCCGCTGGCAAAGCTTGAGGTGATCCCCGAGGCCGGCCATTGGGTGCATGTGGATGCGCCAGGGAAGGTCGGCGAGTTGCTCAGGAAATTCACCCGTATCTGATCCGATTTATCAATGAGTTCCAGTATCGAAAAAGACATCACCTGTCCGGCGTGCGGGCACAAGCAGGCCACCACCATCTGGGAGAGTGTGAACGTGACGCAGGACCCGCACTTGAAACAACAGGTGCTCGCGCGGCAGTTGAACCAGTTCGTCTGCACGGAGTGCGTGCACCGCGCCCCCATCGCATCGAACCTGTTGTACCACGACATGGAGCGCAAGCTGATGCTCTGGCTCGTGCCGCAGACGGATGGCCAGGCGCCGCATACGGTGGAGATGGACCCGAAGCTGTTCCAGATCGCGGAGACTTACAGGTTGCGTCTGATCGGCAGCTACAATGCGCTGCTGGAAAAGATCCGCATCTTCGAGGATGACCAGAACGATTGTTTCGTGGAGTTGCTGAAGCTGGTGGTGGAAGTGCAAGGCGAGAATCCGGGCACGAAGCGCCTGCTCTACGGCGGCTTGCGTGAGGTGGGTGATGATGATTTCGAATACCAGATCCTCTTCCTGGAATTACGCGAGGAAGGTCCGCCCATGGAATACGCGCTGGGGCTGGAGGAGATGAAGACGCTGCTCTGGGATCGATTCCCGGATGATGCCTTTCATCCGCTGGGTGGCGGCCAGTGGCCGGTCATCGACCGGAAGTACGCGGCGCAGTGTTTTGATGAGGCGTCGCCTTAGACCGCATCGATCAGTTTGATGCGGCGTTCGTGGCGGCCGCCTTCGAAGGGGGTGTCCAGAAAGGTCTTCACGATGGCGAGGGCGGTGGCTTCATCCATCATGCGCTGGCCGAGGGAGATCATGTTGGCGTTGTTGTGCTCGCGGGTGAGTTTCGCCGATTCCACGTTCCAGCAGAGGCCGCAGCGGATGCCGGGCACGCGGTTCGCCACGATGGCCTCGCCATTGCCCGAGCCGCCGAGGACGATGCCGCGCTCGAACTCGCCATCCGCCACCCGCTCTGCCACGGGACGGATGAAGAGGGGATAATCCACCGGCTCCTCGGAGAACGGTCCCAAGTCATGGACCTCATGGCCGAGGGATTTCAGATAGTCCCCGATCTGCTGCTTGTAACGGACACCGGCGTGGTCACTGCCCAGGGCGATTTTCATAGGATGGATATGATGCTCGATACGATGAGGGAGAGCTTGGGATGTGGGGGAAGGAATGCAAGCGGAA
>CAZRGY010000731.1:0-2117 GCA_964599715.1 uncultured Verrucomicrobiota bacterium
CACATGCCCATGTGTTTCGGGTCCATGTCCTTGATCAGGCTGAAGACGTCCCAGACGGGAGCCCCCACGTAATCTTTGCCCGAGTGGTTCTGGAAACCAGCTTGCAGTCCCAAGTCTTTGCATGCAGCGGCGATATCTTTCAACTGGGCGCCGATCTCTTTCAACTGATCCGCTGGCGACTTGTGCTTCGCATACTTCCAGAAGCCCAGGCGGATGCGCTTGATGCCCAGCTTGGCGGCTTCACGCAGGACGGTTTCGGCATGCGGCGTCTCCATGGAGGTGATCGCCGTGGTGAGGATATGGACGTCCAGCTTCTGCTTGCGCATCGCGGCGGCGAGCTTGGGCAATTCATCCGGGGCGCGCTCGGGTTCGATCTGGCCTTTTGGCCGCACCGGACATTCGATGCCATCGAGGCCGACTTCGGCGACGAAATCCGCCGTATCTGCCGCACTCAATTTCTGGAACGGCTTGGAGAAAGCGATGAGGGGATACTTGGACTTGGCCGTTTGGGCACTGGCCAGACCGGCACCGGCACTCAGAGCGGTGGCGGCCAAAGCGGTCTGATACAAAAAGTCGCGACGCGAAAGAGATGATTGCTGACGGATCATGCTGCAGAGTCTGACGGGACAGGCGATAAATTCAATGCTGCATTAAGCTTTGATTTATCAAAGAACGGTTTCTAAACTCAGCCATGCGCCTTTACTTCCTCCGCCATGCTGATGCCCTGCCCGGGGTGGATGATGCGGTTCGCCCGCTCTCCAAGCTGGGTCAGCGGCAGTCCAAGGCGATGGCAGATCTGCTGGTGAATGCAGGCGTGGTTTTCGATGCGGCCTATACCAGTCCTCTGGTGCGGGCCAGGGAGACGGCGGAGATCGTCTTGCCGGTGACGAACAGTGAAAAACGCATCATCTTGGAACTGACCGATGCGTTGCTGAATGAGGAAAAGAATTTTCTCAACTGGGTGAAGCAGATTCCGGACGGAAAAAACATCCTGCTCGTAGGTCACAACCCCTCCATCTCCGACCATATCGTGCATCTGCTCAGATGGCATGCAGGAGATTCCTTTGAGATGAACAAGGGCATGATCGCCTGTCTGCGCACCGATGACCGTGAGGCATACTACCTCAAACTGGTCATCGGCCCGAAGATGCTGGGTATCAAGTGATCAAGGCGGCGAGGGATATGAGCAATAGCCACTCGAAGTATATCCTACCCACCTGTGCCCTTGTCGGGAGCTTCTTTGGGGTGGCGTGCATCCAGTATTCACTCGGGCTTTTCTTTGAAGCTTTTGGGTCTTCTGAAGAGATCGTACCGGGCATCGTTCGGTTGGCTTGGAAGATCCATAACTATCGCTGGCTGATCTTGGTGTTGGGAACATTGGGGTTCCTCATCGCAGTTTTTCGGTCCAAGTCCGAAACGAAGACCAACATAATCAGCGGGCTTTACATGCTGGGCTGGTTTGCCCTCTGTTTCTTCGTCCAGTTCTGCCTGATCTACGGGTTGCAGCGTCGTTAAACAGTGGGTTCGGCCGATATTATTCTGATTTTTCCCTTTGCTTGCCCGGCTGGATTCCTAGGCTCTCGCCGTGACCGTTCTGGAAGCGATACAGCGCAGCACCGAGTTTTTGCAACGCAAGCAGGTGGAATCTCCCCGTTTGCAAGCGGAGCTGTTACTGGCGCATGTCTTGAAGCTGCCGCGGCTCAAGCTGTATCTGAATTTCGAACGGACCTTGCAACCGGTGGAAGAGCAGTCCTTGCGGGAGCTCGTGCAGCGCCGGGGCAAGCGTGAGCCACTGCAGCATCTCGTAGGGACGGTGAATTTTTGTGGCTACGAGCTGGAGGTGAACCGGGATGCTGGCCGAGCTGGGCTGGACTTGCCTCAATACTTTGCCGGCTGGTGACTTGAAGGCGCTGGACTTGGGGACGGGATCGGGCTGTTTGCCCATCACCATCGCGGCCAAGTGCGCGCGGGTTCGCTTCGATGCCGTGGACATCTCTCCCGCCGCCTTGATGGTGGCGAGACGGAACGCCGAACGGCATCAGGCCACCCGAGTGACCTTTCATGAAGGGGACCTGTTTCAGCCCTTGTCTGCCGGGACGCGTTATCACCTCATCGTC
>CAZRGY010000732.1:0-2113 GCA_964599715.1 uncultured Verrucomicrobiota bacterium
GTTGCGTGGATTCACCCGCATTCGAGGTGAGAGGGATGGCAGCGAATCGCGCTTCGATGGCAAGAATAGTTGCTCCAGGCTGCAAGCTGTTAATGGCAAGAACACTGGCCAGACAGTGCCACAGTGCGCCTTTGAGGGCGTTTGATCGGGAACGTGAAAGTCGTTCCATGAGTTGATCTGAACTCATTAACTGAAAGTGACTGCGTCACCGCAAGGTGGGGTGGAGAGCAACTGTAGGTGAATAACCAGTCCGTAGGACACGAACTCGATTCGGCTCGACATTGTGGTGAGTCTGCTGTGGAAGGACGAAACCCAAGATGCCATCGTTTCCGGCACACCGGATAATCAAGGTTGTAGATGGTCAGCCTCTGGATAAGACAGATCAGCCTGAGGACGATGTGGGGTGGTTGGAGACGGAATGGTTAGAAGGTCAATCGCATTAAGAAGGGATACCCGTCCTGATTAGCCGGCGAACGATCGAGAGCAGCCTCTCCCAAAGGGTCACGCGCGATAAGACGTTGCAGCGACGGAAGTCAGAGCGTTCATACGAGCGATGAAGCGGCTAATCCCCGTGGAGCAAAGGAACGCAGGAAGATAGATCGAAGGTGAACATGCAAGCGGAAAATAAACCAGACTTAATGACTCAGACGGAAGCCCGCAAGGGTCTTCGTGCGGGGACTAGATTCTCTGGAAACGACCTAGCTCACTGGGCTTGGACTGAACCGAGTGTATGGACTCCCAAGATGTTGGCAACTTTGGAAAACAACGAAGTTCGAGGAGGAAAATGGCATAGTTTGATCGACAAGGTCTATCACTCGGAAAACCTGTTCTCGGCGTATCGAGAGGTGGCTGCGAATAAGGGTGCCCCGGGTGTAGATCACGTCACGATTGAAGATTTCGCGGCAGGGATGATTCGGAATACCAATAGACTCCACGATCAACTGCAAAGCGGTGAATACCGTCCGCAAGCGATTCGTAGAGTCAATATTCCCAAACCTGGCACCAACGAGACACGGCCTCTGGGAATACCGACGGTCCGGGATCGAGTGGTGCAAGCGGCTTTACGACATGTACTGGAACCAATTCTTGAGCGGCAATTCGCTGAACACAGTTACGGCTTTCGCCCCGCCCGGGGATGCAAGGACGCACTGCGTAGAGTGGATCGTCTAGTAAAAGCTGGTTTTAAATACACGGTCGACGTTGACTTGAAATCTTACTTCGACACGATACCGCATGATGGCTTGGTTGCAGAACTACGTAAATACGTAGCTGACAATCAGGTAATCTCACTCGTGGAAAAGTTTCTGCAAGCCGAAGTGCTCGACGGTACTGAACATTGGACGCCAACAAGCGGGGCTCCTCAAGGTGCGATTATCAGCCCCTTGTTGAGTAATCTCTATCTGAACGAACTGGACCATTTAATGGCCTCCGCCGGATACGAGATGACGCGCTACGCTGACGACCTCGTTGTTCAATGTACGACTCGCGAAGAATCCGATCAGGCCTTGGCCAAGATTCAACAATGGGTTAGTGAGCGTGGTCTCACGCTGCACCCAACCAAAACCAAAATCGTCCATGTTGACGAGGAAGGTTTCGAATTTCTTGGCTATCGCTTCATCAAGCATCGCCGCTTTCCGCGGAAGAAGAGCTTGGTAAAGTTCAAGGATGCGATTCGCGCGAAGACTCGGCGGACTCCTGGCAAGAGCATGCAGGCAATCATTACAGATGTAAATCGCACGTTACGTGGCTGGTATGCATACTTCAAGCATTGCTGGCACACCACGTTTCGCCAACTCGACTCCTGGATCCGAGGCCGCTTGCGGAGCATCCTTCGCAAGTTCGCCAAGCGCAAAGGGCGAGAGACTGGAGCAGATCACCATCGCTATCCCAACACCTACTTCGCGGAGCTTGGGCTGTTCAGCCTAAAAGCAACCCATGCTCGTGAATGCCAATCCTGTTTCAGGTAACACTATCAACTGGAGAGCCGGATGCGAGAGATTCGCCCGTCCGGTTCGGAGGGAAGGGAGCCCGAAACCAATCGGGCTTCCTTACCCCTATCTTTTCGTGCACAGCTCGCCAGTGCCACCCCGCCGTTTGTTGGATTTTTCGGGCG
>CAZRGY010000733.1:0-2104 GCA_964599715.1 uncultured Verrucomicrobiota bacterium
TTTTCTTGGCCACAAAATGCAGGCTTACACCAAATGGGCACTGCTCCACAATGCTCCAGAAATTAGGATGTTTGCCGCGATTATAGGGCAGGTAACTGGGATGAAAGTTAAGACATCCTAAATCGGGTATCGTAAAAACTTCCTCAGCCAAGATATAGGGCCACCATGCAAGTATTCCCAAGTCAGCTTGGGCGTTCTTCAGTTCTTGGATCTCACCAGTGGATGGGCGAGCAGTCCAACGGACCACCTTGCGGGCCGAAGTTTGCCGTGCGATTTCATCGTTAATTCCTTTTGGGTCAGCGGCATCCAAAATCAAAAGCGCTGGTCGGACACCTTGCTCGGAGAAATGGCGAACAATCGCAGCGCCAACGTCATCGGCTGCGAACAAGATGATATTCAAAGGTCTAGTTTCAGACGGCAAGACAGGCATAGTTGGCGTCTTTCTCTGAGATGGTTACTCCATTGCATATCGGCCAAGTTATGGCGAAAGCCGGGTCGTCCCAGCGCAACCCTCTTCCGGCGGAAGGCTGATAGGGCTGAGGCATCTGATAAAATACTTCGCTGTTATCCGCCAGGGTTTGGAAACCATGGGCGAAGCCTTGGGGGATGTAGAGCGCCAAGCCGTTGGCTTCCGTGAGTTCCATGCCCACCCATTGCTTGTAAGTTGGGGAGTCAGGGCGGAGGTCCACCGCAACGTCAAATATGGCGCCCCGGGTGCAGCGGACGAGCTTGTCTTCCTGATAGGGTGCGGCCTGATAGTGCAAGCCGCGTAGGGTGCCGCGCTTTAAGTTGAAGGACGTGCTGCACTGGATGAGGCCAGAGTTCAGCCCATGGGCGGCAAATTCCTCGGCACACCATGTCCGGGCGAAGTAGCCACGCTCGTCAGCGAAGCGTTCCTGCTCGATGATCCAAACATCCGGGATTTTGCTGCGCTGGAATTTCATGCGACTCTTACCTCCGGGATGGGGATGATAAATTTGCCGCCTAGGTCCCGGTACGCTTGTTGTTGGCGTAGTATCTCTTCCGCAAAATTCCAAGTGAGCAGCAAGGTGTAATCAGGTGTTTTTTGCCCCAAGGCCTCTGGACCGATGATCGGGATATGCGTGCCGGGAGTGAGACGTCCTTGTTTATAGGTGCTGCGGTCGGCCACAAATTCGAGAGAGCTGTGGTTAAGCCCGCAGAAATTGAGGAGGGTGCTTCCTTTGGCCGAGGCTCCATATGCCGCCAGTCGCTTGCCTTGCTGGCGCAAGTCGTTGACGAGGGAATTAAGGGCATCCTTCACTTCATAGGCGCGCCGGGCAAAGGCCTGATAGGGAGTGAGGGTTTTCACGCCTCTGGAAGCTTCTTGCTCAAGCAATTGAGTGACGCTGGATTGCATGGCATGAGCTCCAGCATGGCCGGCAAAGAGACGCAGGGAACCGCCGTGGATGGAAAGGTGTTCCACGTCGAAGATCTCCAGACCATGACGGGCAAAGAGAGGCTGCAGCGCCGTTTGGGAAAAATAAAAGACATGCTCGTGATAGATAGTGTCGAACTCGTTGTGCTCGAGCATCGCGAAAGCGTAGGGGAACTCGAACACAATACGGCCTGTAGGCTTCAGCAGTTGCTTTGCGGCGGCGACGAAATCATTCGTGTTCGGCGCATGGGCAAAAACATTATTGCCGAGGATGAGATCGGCCTGGCGGCCCTGCCCGGCGAGCTGTGCGGCAAGGTCTTCCGTGAAAAACTCGACCAAGGTTTCGATGCCTTTTTCCCGGGCGACTTTGGCGATGTTACCAGCCGGTTCGATGCCCAGACAGGGAACTTGAGCGGTGACGAAATTCTGCAGGAGGTAGCCGTCATTACTGGCGACTTCTACGACAAGACTGTCTTTGGTCAGTGAAAAATCCCGGATATAGCGTGTGGCGGCTTCCCGGGCGTGCCGTAGCATGGTGTCCGAGAAGGAGGAAAAATAAAGGTACTCAGAGAATAGCTCCACGGGCGGAACCAGGTCAGTGATCTGCAGGAGCCAACAATCGGTGCAGACGGCAAGGCGCAAAGGGAATTTGGGTTCCGGTTTGGCCAAGTCTTCCGGGCGCAGAAGGTTGTTGGCCAAAGGCTGTAG
>CAZRGY010000734.1:0-2103 GCA_964599715.1 uncultured Verrucomicrobiota bacterium
ATCACCGTTGGCATCACCGCGGCTGCGCACGGAAGTCTCGGTGCGATAAGAGACACCGAATTGCCAGCGGTCATTTGGCTTGTAGATGGCCCCGAACTGGGCATTTACACCGAGGCCATCGGTGTTTAGGTCCAGCAAAGTCTTGGCCCCGGCCAGTGGCGTATTCTGGAAGATATACGGAGCTTGCAGTTTGTTATCGTTGTAAACGAGGCCCACGCTGGCACCGAGGGACCAGTGGTCGCCGAGCTTCACGGCCGCGCCCAATGCCGAACGTAGCACAGTGATGTCTGAGCGGTGCGTTTGTCGGCCATAGGAGACACCGCCCAAGCCGCCGGGAGCGTCATTGTAGGTCCAGTCGGCAGAAAGGGCCGCTTCGGGGATGAAGGACAGACCGATCGTGATGCCGCTCTCGCCTATGGGCATCCCAAAGGCAGCTTCCGGGAAAGCACCCCATTTGTTGAGAGTAGCACCGTTGTTGGCGGCGTTATCAAAAGAGCCATGCACATAGCCGACCGCCGCACCTACCTGCAATTCTGGCTGGGCCAGATAAGAAAGGCCGGCGGGATTTGCATACATCGCACCCAGTGGGTCATTAGCTACGGCGACATCGGCCCCGGTGAGGGACATCGAACGAGCTCCACTACCATTACGGAACAGGCTGCTCGCGTGCGTATCCTGTGATAAGACAACCGCGATAGCCATGGCGATAGTAAATTGATAACTGGTGCGCATCCTCTTGTGGGAGTGTGTCTTAGGCATTTGCGAGTGTATGTCTTCTTTCCGCGTCGCTAACACTTATCTATTAGCAACATTACGGAAACTGTTATCAAAATGGCAAAATAAATGAATCCGTTGATTTACGTGGTTGTCAGGCGTCACTCCAGATACTTGGGATTGTCGCGCAAAGTACCGGCAAAATTGGATAATGCAAACGCACGCAGAATCCTACATAGCCTCCAGCAGATTCTTCTATTCCAAGTCTTTAGGATTGGGCGCAGTATCTTGAAAAATCCCGGTCTCAGGCTTTTAGCGCGACAGAATATCTGGCGTGCCTGTGCTTAATATATGCAAAACCTGCCCGGTAGCATGAAGCTTATGCGTATTTCGTTATATCGAGTTCTGACGGTTTGGCTGGCTGTGGCTGCTTTCGCCGCTTCTGCGATGGCTGCGGAGAAAAAATCAGCGGCGAACCAACCCGTCAGTTACTACAAGCAGATCCGTCCCATCTTCCAGGCCCAGTGCCAAGGCTGCCATCAACCTGCCAAACCCAAGGGCGGTTATGTCATGACCGATTATGTGAAGCTGCTGGCTGGTGGTGACAGCGAGGGCAAGGCCGTTGTTCCCAAGAGCGCTTCGGAGAGCTCTCTCATCCGCATGGTCACTCCGAAAGATGGCAAAGCAGAGATGCCTAAAGGGGCCAAACCCCTGCATGAAGTGGAGATCGAGCTGATCTCCAAATGGATCGCCGAAGGGGCCATTGATGACACCCCGGAGAATGCCAAGGCGCGTTATGACATGGACAATCCTCCGGTCTATACCCGCTCGCCGGTGGTCACTTCACTGGATTTTTCTTCCGATGGGAAATATCTCGCCGTGGCCGGTTTCCATGAAGTGTTGCTGCACAAGGCGGATGGCTCGGGTTTGGTGGCGCGTCTGGTCGGTCTGTCGGAGCGGGTCGAGTCCGTGCAGTTTTCTCCTGATGGTACCATGCTGGCAGTGGCTGGCGGTTTACCCGGCCGCATGGGTGAAGTGCAGATCTGGGATGTCGAAAAGCGCAAATTGAATATCTCAGTGCCGGTGACGTTTGACACTGTCTACGGAGCGGCGTGGTCGCCGGATGGAAAGCTGGTTTCCTTCGGTTGCACGGACAAATCAGTACGTGCCATCGAGGCGGCCACCGGCAAGCAGGTGCTCTTCCAAGGTTCGCATGATGACTGGATCGAAGACACGGTGTTCTCCTTGAAAGGGGACCATGTCATCTCCGTGGGGCGCGATCGTACGGCCAAGCTGACAGAGTTGGCGACCCAGCGGTTCATCGATAACATCACCTCCATCACGCCCGGTGCCTTGCGCGGTGGCATCTCGGCGGTCGCACGGCATCCC
>CAZRGY010000735.1:0-2096 GCA_964599715.1 uncultured Verrucomicrobiota bacterium
GTTGGTACTGCTTCCAAGAAAGGCGAGAAGGAACCAAGCGTGGGGAGCTTGTTACAGGAATACCGTTCCGCCCTTATCTCTGACGCCGTCACGGGACAAATCGACGTTCGCGCCGTGGTTATCCATGATGTTCCTGAAGCATTGAGGGCGTGAGAGGGGAAGAGCACTGCAATGCCATTGAATGCACAGGGCTATTTCAACTGTCTGAAGTCATATCTGCACACAGACGATTATGGTGTTAGCAGGCTGTTGAAATTCGTCCCCGCGTCAACGGGGTTTGCGGGGTAAACGTTCTGTATATCGTGTTCATGATGATCGAGATGGAGTGAGCAAGATGCGCGGAGCGGATGGCATGCAGGAGAGTCTTTTCACGGTGGCCAAACTGGATGATTTCGTGCCGACGGACCACCCGTTGCGCTCGATCCAGACGCTGGTCAATGAAGCGCTGGGGCGCCTCAACAGCTTGTTCAATAGCATCTACGCCGACAGCGGACGCGACTCGATTGCTCCCGAGAAGCTGATGCGGGCGCTGCTCCTGCAGGTGTTCTACTCGATCCGCTCCGAGCGGCAACTGATGGAACAGATGCGCTACAACCTCCTGTTCCGCTGGTTCGTCGGTCTGTCGCTGGAGGATGCGGTGTGGAACCACTCGGTCTTCTCGAAGAATCGTGATCGCCTGTTCGAGAACGCGGTGATCGAATCCTTCTTCACTGAAGTGATGCGGCTGGCCGACCGGCAGGGACTGCTCTCGAAGGAGCATTTCTCCGTCGACGGTACGCTGATCCAGGCCTGGGCCAGCCAGAAGAGCTTTCGCCCGAAGGATGGCTCGAACGACCAGACGCCGGGCGGTGGCGGCCGCAACGCCCAGGCTGACTGGAAGGGTAAGCCGCGCAGCAACGACACCCATGCCAGCACGACCGATCCGGATGCACGTCTGTACCGGAAGAGCCACAACACGGCCTCGATCCTTTCCTACCAAGGGCATGTGCTGATGGAGAACCGCTCGGGACTGGCCGTCAGCGCCGTGGTTACGCACGCCGATGGCACCGGCGAACGCGAAGCGGCGATCCGCATGCTCGACTGCGTTCCCGGCACCCATCCCAAGACGGTGGGTGCCGACAAGGCCTACGACACTGCTGATTTCATCGCAGCCTGCCGCCAGCGCGGCGTGACGCCGCACGTGGCGCAGAACGACGGACGCCGCGGCGGCAGTGCCATCGACGGCCGGACCACGCGGCATGACGGCTACCGGATGAGCCAAGTCATCCGCAAACGGATCGAGGAGCACTTCGGTTGGGGCAAAACGATTGGGCGGATTCGGCAAACCGTTTTCCGCGGAATCCGCCGGGTCGATCAGCAGTTCAAACTGACGATGACGGCGAGCAATCTCACGCGGATGGCGCGAATAATGTTCGCGGTGCCGCAGGAGGTGCGGCAATGAGCGGAAAAATTGCTCCCGATGCGCGCTCGCATCGCGTTGCGACGACAAAAAACCGGCAGTTTCAGTATCGAATTGCATCCGGTCGCCTCAGGGATGGTGCTTGCATCATCGTTGATCGGCGAATTTCAACAGCCTGCTAACTCATGCTTGGGCACCCGATACGCACCGCCCCGCGAATCCTCGACCAACTCGAACACACCCGGTCCCTCGCCTTTCCACGGCTTGGCGGCCGGTGGCTGACCGCCCAATTTCGCCAAAGGGGGTGGCAATTTGCCCCCTCCCTTTCACGCCGAAGCTCAAACTCGCGCCGTACAAGCGGTGACAAACAGTCGCAGCCTAGGCCAATTCACTGCGCTGTCGCGTCTGCGACCCCGCAAACCACCAGCTCCCGCGTCGCCCGCGTCATCGCCACGTAGAGCAGCTTCGCCTCGTGCGGCGAGAGTTCGCCGGCGCTCCTGATCCGGTCGGCGCCGGGGATGACCACCAGCGGGAACTCCAGCCCCTTGCACGAGTGCATGGTGATGACCATCACCTTGTCCTCGTTGTCGGCGTGCGTTGCATCCTCGAAGAACACCACCGGCACGCCGTGCGACGAAAGCATGTTCCGGATCATCTTCGCGTCACGGTGGTAGCTGCGGGAGATCACCGCCATCTC
>CAZRGY010000736.1:0-2085 GCA_964599715.1 uncultured Verrucomicrobiota bacterium
CTATCACGGTCTCGGCTACGGCACGATGAACGCCACTCATCGCCAGCATTTTCGTGGCGAGTTTCGCTCCCAGCTAAAATCCTTCGGTCATTTCGTGCCGTTTCCGAAATCAGCCAAAGATCTGAAGTCCGTCGAAGAGCTGACCCGCTCGGCTCTTAAGACCCAGAAAATCGGCGCCATTTTACTGGAGCCAATGCAAGCCCGCGGCGGCATCCATATTCCTCCCAAAGGCTTTTTGAAATTGCTCCGCAAACTGTGTGATGAACACGGAGCCCTCCTGATTCTTGACGAGATCTATACTGGCTTCGGTCGCACCGGCAAATGGTTCGCCTGCGAACATAGCAAGATCGTTCCCGACATCATCTGTCTCGGCAAAGCACTCACTGGCGGCTTCCCGCTTTCTGCCTGCGTCGGCTCGGCTCGAGTGATGGATAAAGGTTGGCCACCATCGAATGGCGAGGCCATCCACACTTCCACCTTCCTCGGTCACCCCGTCGGTTGCGCCATGGCACTGGCTCAAATCCAGGAATTGCAGCAGCGCAAATTGACCGAGCGCAGCGCCAACTTGGGCAAGGAATTGCTGGATCTTTTGCTGCAAATCAAACTGCCCAAAACCGGTTTAATCCTGTCTGCGCGTGTTTCCGGCCTCATGGCTGGTTTTGAAATTCGTCAGGCCGATGGCCAACCTGCTACCCATATTGTTTTGAACACCATCAAACGGATGCTCCATCGCGGCTTCATCCTCCTGCCGGAAGGCGAGTTTGCGGAAGTCATCTCTCTTACCCCACCATTAACTATCACTTCCGCGGAACTGAAACGCGCCGTGAAGAACTTGCAAGCAAGCTTGTTGGAGGCCGCTGTATGAACCAGACCGAGATGCGCGCCCTGCTCTCGCAGCACGGCATCATGCTGACCAAGTCGCTCGGGCAAAACTTTCTGCACGATGGCAACCAGCTTCGTCGCATTGCTGCAGCCGGTGATATCCAACCCGCCGATAAGCTTTTGGAGATCGGTCCCGGCTTGGGACCGCTTACTGAATTATTATTGGCTGGAGGCAATGAAGTCCTCGCCATCGAGAAAGACCGGCGTCTGATTCCACTGCTTGAAGCTCGCTTTGGCAAGCTGCCCAATTTCACCCTGCTCCATGACGATGCCCTACGTGTAGTGGAGGATCAGACGCGTGATTGGCATGACTGGAAACTTGTCGCCAATCTGCCCTACTCCGTCGCCTCGCCCATCTTGGTTGAGCTCGCCCATAATCCGCGTAAGCCCGCTCGACTGGCGGCCACTCTGCAACTGGAAGTCGCCCAGCGGCTCATGGCCAAAACGGATGGAGACGATTACGGCATCCTTACTCTGCTTGTTCAGCTGCACTATCAGCCCACCGAACTCTTCAAGATACCGCCCAAGTGCTTCTTCCCGGCACCCGATGTGGACTCGGCTTGCATCACTTTGGTCCGCCGTGAAGAGCCATTGGTCAGTCCTGAATTGGTGCCAAAATTCGAGCGCATCGTGAAGACAGCCTTCAGCCAGCGCCGCAAGATGATGATGAAATTGCTCAAGCAGAACTGGCCCATCGAGCAACTCGAATCCGCCTTTGCTACGGTCGGGCTTCCGCCTCAAATCCGGGCGGAGAAAGTGAGCTTGGAACAATTTGCTGAACTGACTAAAGCCCTAGCCTGATTATCCTATGGCCGAAGAAATCTTTGATGTCGTCAATGATAACGACGAAGTGATCAATCAGAAGCCACGCCGCGAGGTGCATCGACTTCGCCTCAAGCATCGTGCTGTCCACATCATCGTCACAAACGCAAAGGGCGATGTCTTCATGCAAAAGCGCTCCATGAGCAAAGACTCATCCCCAGGCCTGTGGGACACCTCCGCAGCCGGCCACGTGGATAGTGGCGAGGATTACGATACCTGCTCCATCCGTGAACTGCGCGAAGAGATCGGCCTGAGCATCAACGAAACACCTCGCCGACTTTGCTATATCAAGGCATGCAAAGAAACTGGTCAGGAATTTGTCTGGGTCTATCACACCGTCTCCGAAGGCCCCTTCGTCTTGCATCCAGAGGAGATTGAAAC
>CAZRGY010000737.1:0-2082 GCA_964599715.1 uncultured Verrucomicrobiota bacterium
TGTCACGAACGATTGCCATGAGTTGCGCGCAGCCAGGTGCAGCGCCAATCTAGGCATGGAAAGCGGCTTTTGCCATGGAGTTTTCTTGATGCCGTGATGGATGTTTCTGTCTGAGATGTCACGGTTTGCCCCTGGGGCGCAGATGTTCAGGCACCAAGCCATCGTATGAAACAACTGCTTCGAGCCAGTCCGCATTGCCGGGCGTTTTCAGCTTCCATAAACCGATGACACTCTGCCCGGTGCGGGCCGCATCCGCCGTTTATCAATGGGTTCAAAACTCTGGAACCAGCGCCGCAGCGCATGGGCGCACCACGTGCAGACGGCTGTTTTCCGTGCGACTCGATCACCCGGGGCTGGGGCGACGCAATGAAAGGCGCATTCGGCAATCTCAAGGTCGCCAATCGCGGCATCAGCGGTGACAACACGCAGGGCGGAGTGTCGAGAGACAGATTGGAGCGGTGCAGGAGAACGTCGTCACAGGTGCCGGAACTGGCGTTCTGCAAAAGGAAAAGATGCATCCGGACCAAGGAAGCCACCACGGCCAGCGGGCAATTCGTGCTGACACAAACGCAATTCAAGTCCAGCCTTGGGAAAGCGATTGCCGTCCAAATCCAAAGACCATGTTCACACGGCCGAGTTTCCAATCCGTCCGATTCAAGTGCCTGATCTTGAGCTTGGGCATCGTCACAGGCATCCATGCGCCTGCGGATGATTTCCAGGGTTCCACCCATCTCTTTCCCTACGATGAGGAGATCATCAATTACAGCCGCAGGACTCCGAATGATCCGGTGGCCGCGCTGCAAAAGAAGATCGATGCAGGCGAGGTGAAACTGGCCTTCGACCCCAAGTTTGGCTACCTCCCGGCCCTGCTGGAGTATTTCGACGTGCCGCGCAGTTCGCAGGTGCTGGTGTTCTCCAAGACCTCGCTTCAACGGATGCCCATCACACCAAAGAACCCGCGCGCCATTTATTTCAATGACGATGTGTATATCGGATACATACCGGGAGCGCCTCTTGCCGAGATCACGGGCGTGGACCCCGGACTTGGAGGCATGTTCTACAGTCTGGAACAGGAGCAATTGAGAAGGCCCAAGTTCGAACGGGGCACGGACTGCCTGAACTGCCACGCCTCCCCGAAGACCATGGGTGTGCCGGGGCATTTCGTCCGATCCATCGGCACGGACGAAACCGGTGAAATCGACAATCAAACCGAAGTCAGCTTCATCACGCAACGCACGCCTCTGGCGGACCGGTGGGCTGGCTGGTATGTCACCGGAACGCACGGTGATCAAACCCACCGTGGAAACCTGATTGGCCGGGACGAGTTTATGAAGGCGGCGGACAAGCCGAACTGGCGAGGCAATGTCACAGATTTGAGCCGTTTTTTTGACACCTCCAAGCATCTCGAACCCTCCAGTGACATCGTGGCACTGATGATTCTTGAACATCAGGCGCACATGCACAACTACATCATCCGGTTGAACTTTGAGACGCAGCAGATGATGAAGTGGTATGGCCACATCCGCTATCTGAACAGCCAGATGGAGGGTTTTCTCCGCTATTTGCTCATGACCGAGGAGGTGCCGTTGACCTCACCGCTGAAGGGTCGCGAGGATTACGTGAAATGGTTCGAATCAAAGGGCCCGAGGGACTCCAAGGGACGGTCACTGCGGGATATGGACATGCAGACCCGCATGTTCAAATACCCGTGCAGCTTCCTGATCTATTCCACGGCCTTCGACAACATGCCTGAGATCATACGACTGGAGATTTACCGCCGTCTTTATGACGTCCTGACAGGTAAAAACACATCGGAAGATTTTGCAGAACTCAGCAAAGCCGATCGCCGGGCCATTCTGGAAATACTCATCGAGACCAAGAAGGGGCTTCCGGACTATTGGAAACTGCCAGGTGCAACCGAAGTCGAACCGAGCGCGCCGTAAGTCCGACATGGCACGTGCGCATCGCAATCATCCCAAGGTGCCCCGGAAAAGAAGACCGGGCAGCCGTATGCGCGGCTGCCCGGTTTTAGAGCATTTCCATAAATCATGTAGCGTATCCGGCGTGTAAAAAGAACCCTTG
>CAZRGY010000738.1:0-2081 GCA_964599715.1 uncultured Verrucomicrobiota bacterium
GAACTGTGCCCGATACTGTGGAGCGGATGTCGATTTTGTTGACATTGACCCGCTGACGCTCAACATGTGTGTGGACCGCCTGGAAAAAAAGCTGATCGAGGCGGAAAAGCTGGGGCGGCTTCCCAAGGTTGTTGTGCCCGTACATTTTGCGGGGGAATCATGCGATATGGCCGCCATTGCAGGGCTCTCAGAAAAATACAGCTTTCGAGTGATCGAGGATGCCTCTCACGCCATCGGCGCTGAATACGCAGGGCGAAAGGTCGGCCATTGCCAGTACTCTGATATATGCGTTTTTAGCTTTCACCCTGTGAAGATTATCACAACGGGAGAGGGCGGTCTAGCAACAACGGAGTGCGAACAGCTTGCGGCTCGGATGGCGAGACTTAGAACTCATGGTATCACCCGCGAAGTAGACTATATGACGGAGGAGCCGCACGGTAGTTGGTACTATGAGCAAATTGAGCTCGGATTCAATTACAGGATGACAGATATCTCAGCCGCACTGGGAACAAGCCAATTGAGAAGGCTTGACGAATACATAGAGAAACGACACTCGCTCGCTGCACGATATGACAAGCTTTTGTCCGACCTTCCTGTGGTCAGACCCTTTCGGAACCCAGCGAACCGCTCTTCGCTGCATTTGTACCCAATTCAAGTTCTCGATTTCGCGCAAAGAAAGTTTGTGTTCGATCACCTCCGGTCGACGGGGATTGGAGTCAACGTTCACTACATCCCCATTCCCGTCCATCCTGACTTTCGTTCGACTGTATCGAATAGTGATTGTTTCAAGAATGCCGATGCATACTACAAGAGAGCGATATCGTTGCCGATGTTTGCAAACTTGAGTTTTGATGATCAAGACTTCGTCGTTCAGCAATTGAAGAGGAGTCTGCATTGAATCTCTGTGTTATTCCGGCCCGCGGTGGCAGCAAGCGAGTCCCTCGAAAGAACATTCGCGAATTTGCCGGCAAGCCGATGATTGCTTGGTCTATAGAAGCCGCATGTTCCAGTCGCTTGTTTGATCACGTAGTCGTTTCAACCGAAGATCCCGAAGTCGCAGAAGTTGCAAAAAGTTTTGGCGCGGAAGTTCCTTTCGTCAGGCCTAAAGAACTGGCTGATGATTTTATTGCGACTCGTCCGGTTTTAAATCATGCAATTGTTACTTGTCAGGAACTCTTTGGTGTCGCCGATTTTGTTTGCTGCCTATACCCCACCGCACCTTTTCTTTTTTCGAGTGATTTGAGGCAAGCTTTTGAGTTGCTGACTTCTCCCGGTATAGATTTTGTATTGAGTGCGGCGACCTTTGCCTATCCCATTCAACGTGGCTTTCGGCGACTGGGGGACAACGGGCTGGAGCGATTGTATCCTCAATTTCGCAACACTCGTTCACAGGACCTTGAGGAAGTTTATCACGACGCTGGGCAATTCTATTGGGGCCGAAACCACGCTTTTCTTGAAAATCGTGATAGCATTTCAGAGCGAGGCAGAATCTATGTGTTGCCTCGCTTTCGAGTACACGACATCGATACAGAAGAAGACTGGAAGCGTGCTGAGACGGTCTTCCTAGCGTTGTACTCCGAAGGTAAACCGGAATGAAGAAGCTCGCAACGAATGTCCTCATCTCCTGTGTTGGTCGGCAATCATTCCTCGTTAGGCAATTTCAACGTGCATTGAAGGGCGAGGGACGCGTGGTGGTCACAGACCATGAT
The DNA here is from genome assembly GCA_964599715.1 of uncultured Verrucomicrobiota bacterium. GTDB lineage: Bacteria > Verrucomicrobiota > Verrucomicrobiia > Limisphaerales > JAEYXS01 > JAEYXS01. The sequence goes on from CAZRGY010000738.1 coordinate 1,710, forward strand.
CCGCTCGCACCGGGTGTCTTCGCAGCAGATGCTAGCCACACCGCACCTCGGTTTGACAGCAGTGCTTATGTTGAATGGTTGGTATCACTCTGCAAGGACGAGTCGATTTCACTTCTAATTAGCCTTCTACCAGAGGAATTGCTGGTTCTTGAGAACTGTAGACCATCGTTGGAAGCGGTTGGTACTAAGCTTGTTGGAATGCCTCCTGAGAGGATCGTTCATTGTTTGAATAAAAATCAGCATGAGTTTCTTTGTCATGGGACATCGTTCAGAACGCCGCCGCGATGGAGTTTTGCCGAGGTTAGCCAGATACCGGCTGATGCCTACCCGTTGATTGCGAAAGAAGTCGATGGTAAAGGATCACGAGGTATG
>CAZRGY010000739.1:0-2080 GCA_964599715.1 uncultured Verrucomicrobiota bacterium
CTTGTCCATCTCATCAAGCCCGTGCTCATCGATCTCCAGCATGGCGAGGGCGAGGTGCGCGATCTCCTTGGTGATGTGGCCATCGCCCTTCACCTGCGCGTAATCCCGCACGCGGCGCAACAGGTTGCCCGCGATGCGCGGAGTGCCACGGCTGCGGCGCGCGATCTCGCTGGAGCCATCTTCCTCGATCCCGATGTTCAGCAGATTGGCCGCGCGAGTGACGATCTTCTGCAACTGTTCGGCGTTGTAGTAATCCAGCCGTTCCTTGATGCCGAAGCGCGTGATCAGAGGCGAGGTGAGCAAGCCGCTGCGGGTCGTCGCGCCGATCAAGGTGAAGCGCGGCAGGTTCAACCTGACACTGCGAGCGTTCGGGCCTTGGTCGATGATGATATCGAGTTTGAAATCTTCCATCGCCGGATACAGATATTCCTCGATGGTCTTTTGCAGGCGATGGATCTCGTCGATGAACAGCACGTCGCCTTCTTCAAGATTCGTGAGCAAGCCCGCGAGGTCCGCCGCTTTCTCGATCGTGGGGCCGCTGGTGGATTTCAGGCTCGTACCCATCGCCTTGGCGATGATGTTCGCGAGCGTCGTCTTGCCGAGCCCGGGCGGGCCACTGAGCAGGATATGGTCGATGGCCTCACCGCGTTGCTTGGCGGCGGTGACGCCGATCTCCAGGCGTTCCTTCACCTTGGCTTGGCCGGTAAAATCGGAAAAAAGCGAGGGCCGCAGCGTCATCTCCAACGCTACGTCCGGCTTGGTCAACACATCCGAAATCATCCGCTCAGCCATGGGGCGAAGAATGGGGAACGGCGCGAGAGCGGGCAAGCCCTAAGCGCGACGCGCATGGCAAAGGGAGGCAACTCACGGACCTCACCGCAGCGCATTCAATGCTTTGACGACCTGCCGCGTTTCAGGAATGCTCAATGGTCAAGCACCCGATACGAGACGAGAGGCACATCATGAAAATCTTCGCACATGCATTGCTGGCCCTGAGCCTGACGGCCTCTGCCTTCGCCGCTGAATTCGAAGCGGGCTTGGGCCGGGCGGACATCACCCCGCAGGAACCCATCTGGCTCGCCGGTTACGCCGGACGCAACAAGCCCTCGGAAGGCGTGGACCAGAAGCTGCATGTGAAGGCGCTGGCGCTGAAAGATTCTGCCGGAGCCATCACGCTTATCGTCACGGCGGACACCATCGGCACCGGTCGCCAATTCACAGATACGGTGGCGGCGCGGCTGGCGGAGAAGTTCAAACTGCCACGCGAACGTTTTCTCTTCGCCGCGTCGCACAGCCACAACACGCCAGTCATCTTTGGCAATCTTACAGATATGTACGGCCTGACACCGGAGCATCTGGCCGTCGTCAAACGCTACACCAAGTTCTTTGAAGACCAGGTCGTGGCCGCTGCGGAACAGGCCGTGGACAAACTGGAACCGGCCAAGCTCAAGTTCGGCCAGGGTGATGCGGGATTCGCCGGAAACCGCCGCGAGTTCGGTCCTAATGGCGTCAAGTTCGGCATCAACCCCAACGGACTGGTGGATCATTCAGTACCTGTGCTACGCGTGGAGGGTGAAGACGGCTCGCTGAAGTCCATCCTCGTCGGGTATGCCTGTCACTGCACGACGCCGGGCACGGAATACAAGGTGTCGGGCGACTGGGCCGGCTATGCCATGCAGTATCTGGAGCAGAATTACCCCGGCACGAGCGCATTGTTCATCACCGGTTGCGGTGCGGATGCGAACCCGAATCCGCGCGGCTCATTCCTCTATGCGCGGCAACATGGTTTGGCGCTCGCCGGTTCGGTAGCGCGCGTCCTGAACGAACCGATGAGCGAAGTGAAGGGACCGATCACCGCGAAGCTGGCGGATGTGAACCTCCCCATCGGCACGCCGCCGGGCAAGGAATACTACGAAGCCATGCTCACGAACAAAGCACCCGCCGTGCAGCGCTACGCCCAACGGCACATCGGCATGGTGGAGCGCGGTGAGCCACTGATGAAATCGTATCCCTGCCCCGTGCAGGTGTTCCGCTTCGGCAATACGCTTACCATGGTGTCCCTCGGCGGCGAAGTGGTGGT
>CAZRGY010000740.1:0-2076 GCA_964599715.1 uncultured Verrucomicrobiota bacterium
AAAACGTGGCGATCATCGTCTTCTTGGTCTGCGGTTTCGGGATGAGGCGGAGCAACACTTTCGTGATGACGCCCAGTGTGCCTTCCGAGCCGATGAACAGGTCTTTGAGCGAATAACCGGCTACGTCTTTCACGCACTTGTTGCCGGTCCAGAGCACTTCACCATCCGGCAAGACGACTTCGAGGCCCATGACGTAGTTGCGGGTGACGCCATACTTCAAGCCGCGCAAGCCGCCGGAATTCTCCGCCACATTGCCGCCGATGGTGGAGATACGCATGGAGCCAGGATCGGGTGGGTAAAACAGGCCGACCTTCTCCGCCGCTTCCGCGACCTTTACGGTAGTGATGCCGGGCTCAACCATGATGGTGAGGTTCGCCTCGTCCACTTCGAGGATCTTATCCATGCGCACGGTGCACATGACGATGCAATCGGGCGAAGGCAAACTGCCCCCACTCAGGCCGGTGCCGGAACCGCGGGTGACGATGGGGAGTTTATGTGCATTCGCGTATTTCAGCAGTGCGACGATGTGCTCGGTGGTCTCCACGAAGAGGACGCAACCGGGCATCTGGATCATGGCAGCGGTGCCATCGAAGGCATAGGGCACCAAGTCCTCTTGCTTGGTGAGGACATTCTTCGGACCGACGATGCCTTGAAGGGCGTGCAGATGTTCAGCGGTAAGGGACATAGAATTGCGCTTAGAATGCGGGAGTATGAACGCGGAATCAAGGGGCGGCTGAGGCTGAGGCACCGGCGATCTGATCATCCGCCGAATAATAGAACATTCGACGCAACCACGTTGTGGTTGAATGATTTTTTACGCTGCTACCCCAACGTAGCTCGCGGACTCGCAACATTGGGCTTTGAGACGCAGCCCTGTTGGGGCTGGGCCGATTCCAACCTCTGCGTTCTTTCAGCCACTTATCACCTCCCTTTCCCGAACAGCTCGCGGAACTTTTTCGCGGCGTTCGGGAACTCAGTCTTTTCCTTTCCATCTACACCGGGTGAAAGCTGGTGGTGGCCATCGGGGGCTTGCACGTCAAAGTAGCAATGGAAGAAGACGTTGTTCTTCGGGTCGGTGATGAAGGCGTGCATCTGCTCGATGAAATAAGGGTTATCTAGGCCGCCGTGTTGCTCAGGGAAATCGACCCGGTTGTTGCAACCCCACTCGGGGATGACCAAGGGCTTCTTGTGTTCCCGGGCGAATTTGCTCCAGAAGACGAGCCCGTGGTCGCTATTGAGAATCCAGTCGTGCCACACTTTCTTTTGCCGTGCGAGGATGACTTCGGGGGTGGCGTCCTTGGGCCAAGGATAACCGTTCTCGATCCATGATTCGTCATACACGTCGAGTCCAACGTAATCGACGTATTCATCGCCGGGCCAAGCTTGCTCAGCCGGGAATTGCAGATAACCGAGGGTCGGATTCCAACAGAACTTCAAGTTCTCCGCTCCCGGGACAGCGCGCATGGTCTTCACGATCTGCCGCCAGTATTCGGCGAAGGCTTTCTCCTTATCCTTCGCACGCCAGGTGAACCAGTCGCCGTTGAACTCCCAACCGGGGCGCAAGATGGCATCGCCGAGACCGTTCTTTACCAAGTTCTCGGCCAAGGTCTTGAAGAAATAGTTGTACTCGCCATTGGCCCCTTTCTCCAAGGAGACGGGGATCTTCGCCCCGGTGCCTTTCTCCGGGCCACTGCCATCCACCGGGCCGGGGAGCATGTGCACGCTGAAGATAAATTTGCGACCGGGCTTTTCCTTCACCCACTTGCCCCAGTGCTCCAGCCACCAGACAGGCCACGAGACGTTGTCCCATGTCTCGGTGCCCGCGAAGTCCTCGCCCCAGACGATGGGCTGGTTCAACCACTCGGCGAAGGCGTCCACGTTCTTGGTGCCATTGGGCCAGCGATAGACGGCGATGTGGGGCTCAGCAGGTTTGGTGGTTTGGGCAAAGGCTGAGGGTATGGATGCCAAGGTCAGCAGGGCAAAGATCGCTGCAAGTGTCTTGGACCAGATACGACAGATGAACATATAGGAAGAAAGGATGTGGTGGAAGGTGGGCGACGGCAAGATGGGAAGAGA
>CAZRGY010000741.1:0-2074 GCA_964599715.1 uncultured Verrucomicrobiota bacterium
ACCGCATCCGGCTCACTGCGGATGGCAAGATCCGCACCTGTTTGTTCAGCTTGGGCGAGCACGATCTGAAACCACTGCTGCGCGGTGGAGCGAGTGATGAAGACTTGGTCAAGCTGCTGCGGGATGTCGTGTGGCAGAAGGAAGACCGGCATCACATCGGGGAAGAGGAGTTCCAGCAGCCAGAACGCTCGATGAGTTGCATCGGCGGTTGAGCAACTACTTGCTCAGATCGGTGACACGGATATTTCGGAAGCGGATGACAGCTTTGTCGTCGTGATTTTGCAATCCAAGATAACCTTTCAGGGAGCGGGTCGGAGTATGATCCACAATCTTCTCGCCGTTATGCCAGACCTGCACACGTGGTCCCACGGCTTCGATCTTGAAGGTGTTCCACTGGTTTGCGGGCTTGGACATATTCTTTGCCGGTGCGACGACGTCATAGAGTGAGCCGGTGGTGAACTTTTTTGGTTCACGTCCGTGGTCATCCAAGATCTGGATTTCGTGACCGGTGAAGGCCGGGTTTTTCTCAATAGCGGAGCGGATGAAGACGCCGCTATTGCCTTTTTCATTAACGGAATATTCCAACTCGAAGATGAAGTCCGTGTATTCCTTTTCTGTGCGCAGCCAGGAACCACTTTTCTCAGGATTGGTCGTCCACTCGACGCCTTTGCGTCCAACAATCTCACCATTCTCCACTGTCCATTCCCCGCCGTGCAGTTGTACCCAGCCATCCAAGTTTTTGCCGTTGAACAGGGTTTGGGGGCCTTTGGAGGCACCAGTGGCCAAGAGCAGCGCCAGCGTAAGAACGGCAAGCAAATGATAGCGGGTCATGCACATACTAGAATACAGGTTGAGATGTGTTGCCAATCTTTTTGCGCGTCGTGACAAGCAAAATTGCTTTGTTGCGATTTATTGCTTCCCACCATTTTACGGTGCGCCATCATCCGTTCATGCTTTCGTCTGCGGACATCAAGTCAGTTCATTTCATCGGGATTTGCGGCACGGCCATGGCTTCAGCGGCAGCGGCCATGCAAGAGCGTGGCTTCAAGGTGACTGGTTCGGACCAAGGCGTCTATCCGCCGATGTCCACGTTCTTGGCGGAAAAGAAGATCGAAGTGTTTTCCGGCTATGCCGAGGTGAATCTGGCGCACAATCCCGATCTGGTAGTCATCGGCAATGCCATCTCGCGCGGCAATCCCGAAGCCGAGCTGGCGTTGGAAAAGAAGCTGCGTTTTTGTTCGCTGCCAGAGTTGCTGAAAGAGTTCTTCATCCGTGGCAAACGCTCATTAGTTGTGAGCGGCACGCATGGCAAGACGACGACCACTTCGCTCCTCGCATGGGTGTTCGAGCATAACGGATTGAACCCAAGTTTTCTCATCGGCGGGATCCCGGCAAATCTCGGGCAAGGCGCGCGGTTCACGGATAGTGAGTGGTTCATCATCGAAGGTGATGAATATGACACGGCGTTCTTTGATAAACGCAGTAAGTTCATCCACTACCTGCCGGAAGTGGCGATCGTGAATAACTTGGAGTTTGATCACGCGGACATCTTTGCCGATCTGGCGGCGGTGCAGAAATCATTCAGCCATTTCCTGCGGTTGGTGCCGCGCAATGGCTTGATCGTGGCCAATGGTGATGAGGCGAATCTGCAACCGCTATTGGATATCAAGTATGCGCCGGTGAAACGGTTTGGCTTGGGACAGGGGAATGATGTGCGGGCTGAGGGGCTGGACCTGCGCGATTCGAGTTCCTGTTTTCATCTGCACGGGTTCACGTTTGAGATTCCGATGGTGGGGGAATTGAATGTGCGCAATGCGCTGGCTGTGGTCACGGCAGCATTGCACTGCGGATTGAAGAGTGAACAGATCCAATCTGCATTCAGCACCTTCAAGGGCATCAAACGTCGTTTGGAAGTGAAGGGGGATGCGGGTGGCGTGACTGTGATCGATGATTTTGGGCATCACCCGACGGCGATCAAGGAGACGATGCGAGCACTGCGAGTGAAGTATCCCAGCCGACGGCTCTGGGCCATCTTTGAGCCGCGCTCAAATACCACGCGGCGCAATGTGTTCCA
>CAZRGY010000742.1:0-2072 GCA_964599715.1 uncultured Verrucomicrobiota bacterium
TGGACTCCGGAACAATGCCGCACCCGGCGCCCGCTCATCGCCAACAACGCCCGCCTGCTGGTATTGCCGGAGTGCCATTTTCCGAATTTGATCAGCCGGTTTATGAAGCTGATGCTCGGGCAAATCTCGCGGGATTGGCAGGAGCGGTGGCAGCACCCGCTGGCCCTGGTGGAAACCTTCGTCGATCCGCAGCTCTTCCAGGGCACGGCCTACAAGGTCAGCGGCTGGTCGCATTTAGGGCGCACCGCCGGCTGGAAGCGCGATGCGGCCGACTATTACCTCCCGCACGGCCAGCCCAAGCAAATCTGGGTCAAGGAACTGGTCAAACGCGCCTGCCAAAAGCTCCGCGCCGCCCAACTGCCGCCCGAGTGGGCGAGCGCGGAAGCGAAGCTGAGTCCGCGCTGCACCGTCAAGGCCCAGGAGATTCGCAGCCTGGTCGACCACGTGGCGCTGGAGGTGCCGGAGTTTCGACGCGCCCAGGCCCTGGCCTTTCCGGTGACCGGGCTGGTGGCTTTGACGGTCATGGCCATGGCCACGGGGGTCCGCCTGGGCCCGCAAGACCTGGCCGACTACGCCGATACCTTGAGCCAGGGCCAGTTGCGCGCCCTGCGTTTCCGCCGCGACCCGCGCACTCACGAAGTGCGTTACCCCAAACGCACGGTCTTCCATACCTTCCTCAGCACGGTCGACGCCCAGGCGCTGGAACGCGCCCTGGTGAACTGGCAAAATCAATTGCTGGGGCCGGTTCAGGACAAGGTGGTGCTGATTGACGGCAAGAAAATGCGCCACGGCCAGGTGGAGATGGTCAACGCCACCACGGGCCGCGGCCAGTTCCTGGCCGCGCGGATGACTCCGGACAAGACCAACGAAATTCCCGTCGCGCGCGCGGTGCTCAAGACTTTGGATCTCGCGGGCAAAGTCGTCATTGCGGATGCCTTGCACACCAACACCGAGACCGCGCGACAGATTCTTTACGAACAAGGCGGCGATTACCTCCTGACGGTCAAGGGCAACCAACCGGAACTCCAGAAAACACTCGGCGGCTTGTTTGAAAAACAAGCTTTTTCCCCCTCCGCTGACCGCGCGCACCCAAGCCCGCACCGAAGAAAAGAATCGCGGACGGATTGAAATCCGCTCGCTCGAACTGATCGAAGTCACGCCCAGCCAGGCGTGCTTTCCCGGCGCCTACCTGGCCGGACGCCTCGTCACCCGCGTCTGGCGCAAGGACCAATGGACCGAAAAGATCGTTTACCTCGTGAGCAGCTACACCCTGGAGCAGCTGCAAGCCTTCGGCATGCTTCAGCACAAGCGCGGCTATTGGGTTATCGAAAGCCGGTTGCACCACTGCCTGGACATCACCATGCAGGAGGACTTGAGCCGCGTCCGCACCCCGAACAGCGCCCGCGTGCTCGGGGTCATTCGCCGCGTCGTCCTCAGCCTGGCCAACGCCGCCGTCGATGCGGCGCGCAAACTCAAGCCCAAATCAAAAGCCAACACCAAGCGCTTTCGGCAGCAATTCCTTTCGGCCCGCCGCGGGGCTCGACGCCTCCACGGACTCGTTTCTTCCAAAATACCGGCTCTGATGAACTTAGCGAAATGAAAAGGCGCGTCGTAGACGTTCCGCCTTTTCGGCCTTTTCCGCTTGGCGTCCCACGCCCTTTCCCGTATCTTTTCCTCCAACGATAAAGCCTTCGGGCCAGCGTGTCCGTTCAGCAACCGGGTGGTTTCTGAACACTCCCGCTCTCCGAACCCAGAACCAGACCGGTTCTGGCTTTCCCGAAGGCAAAACACAAACCAGACGTTTTGCCATGACCGCCATCCATCAGCCGCGGCCTCACCGCCGAACCCCAATCTTTTGCCCCGATCCCGCCGCGCATGCCGCCCCTGTGCTCGGCTGCTTCCCGGCTCGCCGTGAAAACCGCCTCGCCAAAACCGGCAGAACCGTGAAATCCAACGTAACTCCTTCATTTCACGCCAAATCACGGCCACTCCTGCGTGACGCTCGCCAGTTCATTTCGCGGTTGGCTCCTCGCGCTTCGGATTTCGCGTTTGGGTTACTTCGGGTTAAATCG
>CAZRGY010000743.1:0-2072 GCA_964599715.1 uncultured Verrucomicrobiota bacterium
CCAGCCAGACCACACCCATGCCGCCTTGCCCCAAGGGCTCGATCAGCAGAAAGCGGTCCCCGCCCAGCACCGTGCCGGGCTTCATCTCCCAGGAAGGACTGCCGCCGTTGGTCATGTCATCTGCTAGTAGCAGAACACATGCCCCTCTCGCAATGTTTCAAATCAGCCGCTGACGCCGCCGAACTGGTCCGCCTTGTTCTTGAACAACAGGTTGAACGTCGTCATCGAGCCGTAGCTGCGCGTGATATACTGCTGCATCTCCACCTTTTCCCCGTCCGTCAGGTTCGGATGCGCGTTGATCTTCTGTTCCAGCACACGGAGGTTGTTGCGGATCATCACGATCTTGTGGAAGAAGACCTCCAGCTCCACTTCCTTCGTCGCCAGCGTGGGATCGGCCGGATGCAACACACACCTGCCCTTGTTCCAGCGCGCGGCCAGTTCCTGCACGATCTCGTCATCGCGCTCCATGCCGAGCTTCTGCGCCACGGCTTCCACCGTCTCGGCGATGAGCTGCTTCAGCGGTTTATCGAGACCGGTGAGCGCGGCTTGCGGCTCGGCGGGTTCCAATTCGGCGGAGACCGGCTCCACCTTGCGCATGCCGCCTTCGTCGAAGAGCACATCCGCCATATGCTCCGTGATGGACTTCACCACACCCGTGCCATATTGCGGATGACGCACCTTCAGACCGATATTCAACGACTCGATTTTCATGGGGCCAAGACTCTGCGAGGCAGCCGCAAAAAATTCCAGCGCAAACGGAATGGAAAACGCCGCCGGGTTCGGGTTATCGTCAAGCAGTCCAAGCCCATGCACCGATTTATCAACCTCCTGATGCGATTGCGATGAACCCTGCTTCAGCAAAAAGCAAAAGCGGTCGCGGCTGGGTGATGGCGCAATCCATCCTACTCCTTACACTCGTCGCCTCCGGCCCATTGGGTCGCGCGACGGATGCCTGGCTGTCCGGGACCGCTGCGGTGATTGGCGGGGTGCTGTTTGCCATCGGGACCTTCTTTGGCGTGGCGGGCGTCCGGCACTTGGGCCGCAACCGCACGCCGTACCCGGAACCCTTGGCCGATGCCGCACTGGTCACCACCGGCGTGTATGCCTTGGTGCGCCACCCGCTCTATGCGAGCCTCATCTACGCCGGGTTCGGCTGGGCATTGATCTGGAACAGCGTGGCCACCCTGATGATCGCCATGATCACCGTCTGCTTCTTCACCGCCAAAGCCCGTACCGAAGAACGCCACCTGCAAGCCCGCTTCCCCGCCTACGCCGATTACGCCCGCCGCGTAAAACGCTTCTTGCCCGGTGTGTGGTAAACCCATCGCTTGATCTTCGTCTTCGGCTGTTTCCCCCTCGCGTTAGCGAGGAAAGATTCCTAGCCACGGGTTTCCAACCCGTGGTGGCCTGCCCAAAACTTCCGCGTCGCATCGCGACGCCGGATTTCCCCTCTGCCCCAACACGACGATTCCCGCCTCGTCAGGCCTACCCATTCCCCTTCGCTCCCTCTGTTCAAACTCCCCTTCCGTGTATTCTGTTTATTCTGCGGTTAACCCACACCCCCGCGGGTCTCCCTGCTAGGCCAATTGTCTCGTTGCCAAAATCACCCGAACCTGCTGACATACAACCAAGGATGAAACCTGCCGCACCAAACCAGATAAACTTTGGCCTGATACCAAGTTAGCCCTCATTACGCACATGAGCATCGCCATCCTCTGCATCGCCATCCTGATTGGCATCTGTGCATGGGGTTTTTTGCTCGCTGGCGCGGTTTCGTTCTACGACCCCGAGAAGCTGTCGATGCGAGATTATGGCATGGTTCTTTTCATCATCGACATTTTCATCAGCGCAGGGCTTTTCACGATGCTGTATATCATCGCCACAAACTGGCGACGCAATCCAGAGGCGAGGCACTACTTTTACATCGGAGCTTCTTGTCTGGCCGTCGCTCTCGCCCTCGGTTTTGTATCCCTGAACATCTCATGACAGACCTTCAAACGCCTAACCAGAACACAGCCACGTCCGCCACCCCGTTGATCCATCAGCGCGGAAAACCAATGGCTAATTCACCA
>CAZRGY010000744.1:0-2071 GCA_964599715.1 uncultured Verrucomicrobiota bacterium
TGTGACAAGCCGGTCGGTCGCACCGCCAAGGCGGCGTGGCTCTTCCCCGAGTTGGGCCAGATCGATGCGGACAAGCCGCCGAAGGAGCGTTTGCAGCAACTGGCGGCCTTGATGACGCACCCGCAGAACGGGCGCGTTCCCCGCACCATCGTGAACCGCCTCTGGCAACGGCTCATGGGGCGCGGCATCGTGCATCCGGTGGATGCCATGCAATCGGAGCCGTGGAATTCTGACCTGCTCGATTTTCTCGCGACGAATCTGGCGGATAACAAGTATGACCTGAAGCAGACACTCGCACTCATCTGCACCTCGGAGGCGTATCAATCCAAAGCGCAGGTGCTCGAGCCGGGAGTCGATGACCACAAGTATGTGTATGCCGGTCCCCGGGCAAAGCGGATGACCGCGGAGCAGTTCGTGGATGCCGTGTGGCAATTGACCGGCTCGGCACCGAAGAAGTTCGATGCGCCCTTGATCCGGGGGAAAGCCGAGCTGGCGGGTGCGCCCAAGCTGGAATTGAAAGGGCAATGGATCTGGTCCACGGATAACGTCGGCACGAATCTGGCCCAGGCAGGCGAGGCGATCACTTTGCGTCGCAAGTTCGCTTTGAAAGAAGTTCCGGTACGTGCCGGTGCGGCGATCACGGTGGATAACTCCTACACGCTTTTTGTGAATGGCCGACAGATCGCTACGGATGACGATTGGATGAGCATCGAGCCGGTCAGTCTCGAGGGCGTATTAAAGAAAGGCGGGAATGAAATCCTGATCGTGGCGAAGAACGCGGGGAATACGCCGAATCTTGCCGAGGCATTCTTCGAGGCACGTTTACGTTTCGCTGATGGTGAGGAGCAGGTCATCGGTACCGACACCACTTGGGAATGGACCAAGACCTTGCCCGATGCGAAAGGCAAGTTCGCCACCCAGCCCAAGGATTGGCAGCCGGCCGTTCTGGTGATGAATCCCCAAGTATGGACGGACCGCTTGCGGGGACAGATCATCGCCGTTTTAAACCAGGTGGTGTATGTGGAACTGCCGATGGTGCGGGCCTCGTTGGTCAAAGCGGACCCGTTGCAACGTATCATGGGGCGGCCGAATCGCGACCAGATCGTGACCTCGCGTCCGGAGGATTTAAGTACGTTGCAGGCGCTGGACCTGAACAACGGACAGGAGTTGACGGACTTGCTCGCTAAGGGCGCGGCGCGGCTGGTGAAAGATCATGCTGGCGACACGGAAGACATCACGAAATGGGTCTATGAGTTCGCCCTGAGCCGTCCACCGACCCGCAGTGAAAGGTCTGTGGCCCGGGATGCATTGGGCAAGACCGCTACCGAACAAGGCGTGCAAGACCTGCTCTGGGCCGTGGTGATGATGCCGGAGTTTCAACTTGTCCGCTGATGCTATGCCACCAGTCGAGGCAAATAATCCTAGCGAGCAGATTCAGCAAGGTGTCATAGCCGGCTATTATCTGATGGATTACAAGCGCTGGATCCGGCCGTCGAAGTGTTATTCGGAAGAGCAGAAATCCCAGCTGTTGCACCTGTTGCGTTCAATCGAGGACGGAAAGCCGGAAGACACGATGCGTTTCATGGTTGGACTGGAACCTAACCTTCGGCTTGCCTATCAGGGGGAAACCGAATCATTGCTCGAATTTGCTGCCCGCAAAGCGGGGCATCCAGATTGTATTCGTGCAATCATAACCTCAGGAGCAGACGTCAAAGCCCCGAAGTTGGTTTTGGATATCATGAACGGGCAGAATTCCAGTTTACTGGATGAACTATTGCGAGCCGGAGCCAGATGGAATCACGCGCCAGACGATTGGGAATATGTGTTCGATGGCTGTCGAAGAGGGCCGGATTATTTGGAGATGTTACAGAGGGCAGGGGTTAACCTCCAGATGGTCGGCACATTTTACCAGAATAACAAAAAGGACACCAGCAACGTCACCGCGCTCATGTTTGCTGTCGCTTTAGGCGAGGTAAATAGCGTGAAATTCCTTCTCAAAGCCGGTGCCAAATTGGACGCTCGTGATAGCCGCGGACAAACGGCGATGGACTGGGTGAGGACGTTGCGTAGC
>CAZRGY010000745.1:0-2065 GCA_964599715.1 uncultured Verrucomicrobiota bacterium
ATCCAATTCAGAAACACGAACCCCGCTGGCAAAGAGAAAGGCTTCCACTTCAACTGCGGCAGGGCCAATCCAAAAAACGCAAGTATGTATAAGAGCACCTGCCCCCAGAAGCAAAGCCCATAGAACAGCTCTTGACGCAGCACCGCACTGAAGCCCAGCACGAGCAAAAGCAAGAGCGGTCCAGCCAGTCGTAGATACTTGTGGGCAGCCAATTGGAACCACAAACGATTCCGCCACGGAAGTAGCCACCCAGGGTAACGAAACAGCATCTGAAAATTACCGGCCAAGGTTCGCCGCTTCCGGATCTTTTCTTTGGCGGTATCCAGATCTTGGGGATCATAGGCGAGTGCCTGCGGATCGTAGAGCACACGAAAACCTTGCAGCGCGATCAACATCGGAACGACCACATCATCCAGCAAAGTATCGGTCGGGATCGGGCGATAGAGCTCACGCCGCACGGCATAGACCGCGCCGGTGCAGCCGATGCAGGAATCGATGCGGGCTTCACTGGCCCGCAAACGGGTTTCCATACTCCAATAGCTGCCGATGCCATGACTGGCCGCCGATTGCCCTTGCTCGATCATCAAGCAGCCACTCACCGCTCCCACTTGAGGATCGGCGAACACACGCACCAAGCGGGCAATCGTGTCCGCCTCAAAACGCTGGCGGGCATCCGCGAAGACGATGAGGTCTCCCTTCGCAGCAGCTACTCCCACATTGAGACCGTTTGCCTTGCCTAAGCGCTCTTGCAATTCAACTATTTTTAGCCGTGGCTCTGTTTTGGCCAACTCCCGGGCAATGGCAACCGTATCATCTGATGAACCGTCCGAGACCACGAGGATTTCCAAAGCTTCAGCAGGGAAATCACTCGCGAACAGATTGTCGATACGTACCTTCAGACGCTTGGCTTCATTGGCCACGACCAAGACCACTGTTACCTTGTTTGGCGAGAGGCTAGCAGAATCCATGACGGGACGCGCTGACAGCCTTTGCCAGCACTCAATGAAGAGCGGATACCCGGCAAAGGCGAAAAACAGCAGCAGAGCTGATAACCAAAATGCGATCTCCATGTATGCCTATGAGAAGCCGACTACATGTTTTTGAGAATATAACCCCAAAAATAAACCGTTAAGCGCGTCGCCACCAAGATAATGAGCAAATCTTTCCAACCGATCTTGTTCCAGACAATACCCGGCTCAGGAATAACTGTTTGGGCCGCGACCACAGTCTCCTTAGTTGCCAGCGCTGGTTGAGCTTCTTTGGAAGACAACATCTTGGCAGGCGGTTCCATCGCTGGTTTTTTCCCCCGAGAGTCAACCGGTGAAGGCAAAGCCGATTGCGAAGCCGCTGCCTCCAGGGGCTCCAAATTCATATTCATCAAATGCCGGTGATACGCAGCCACAGCCGCTATGATCATAAAAAACGAGGCCCGGTAAGACCAACCCACCATCCAGGAGGATACGGTGAATGAAAGTAATAGCACAAAAAATACTCTTCGCATTCGTTCCTCTTCATCATCTCTGGTCCTGGCCGTCACCAGTGTCCGGTAGCAGGCATATAGAATGCCGATCAGGATAAACATACCCGGTTTTCCCAATTCAGCCCCGATAGCCACATAAGTGCTATGCGGAGCTTTCTTAAATCCGGACGACCGGGAAAAACCTTCTTCAAAATTCAACCAGCCAACACCAGTCCATGTCCGGTTATAAGTTTCATACCCCCATGTGAAAACCCACAAGCGTCCCTGAATACCACCTTCAGCAGTGGGCTTTTCCAACTCTGACATGCGCGGTAGAGATTTCACTGCTCCCCAGCCTATGGTAGCAGCCACGGCAAAGATGGCCAGCTTGACAAAAAACGGCCGTCGAAAAGAGACCGCTGCCAATATGGTGGCAAAGGCGGAAAGGAAAGCCCCCTTGGATTGTGTTTCGAAGAGGCACCAGCACAAGATTCCCCAAATCGGGATAAGCAAAGCGCGAACAGTAAAAAACCGCTTCCAAAAAAAGAGCAGATAGGCGATGCCCAAAGCAGGAACCAAACTATGTCCCAATGCGTTCGGATTATC
>CAZRGY010000746.1:0-2061 GCA_964599715.1 uncultured Verrucomicrobiota bacterium
CGTCCCGAAGGTCAACGCCGGGAAGGTGAAGGCCGCCCGCAACGTCCGCCGGTAGAACGCGAATGATCTTTGAGAAGTGGCAAACCAGACGACTTAAGCTAGGCTGAACGCATCGCATGGGCACGATCCTCAACACACTCTTCACGCTCTCCGATGAGCAGGCGATGTGGCGCGTGCAGCAGCACGCGGATGAGGATGCCTTTGCCCAGCTCGTCCGCCGCTGGGAATCGCCCATCCGGAACCTGTGTGTGCGGATGACCGGCGATCTGCACAAAGGCCAGGACCTCACACAGGAAGCATTTGTCCGGGTCTTTGAAAAACGGTCGCAGTATCAGCCGGATGCGAAGTTCTCCACCTGGCTTTGGCGCATCGCCTTGAATCTTTGCTACGACGAACAACGCCGCATCAAACGGCGCGGTGAAACGGCGCTGGAGAATGAAGAAGGTGAAGCAATCGTGGAACCGATGGCCGAGGCCAGTGGTCCGGCAGATCAGGCGGAAGCCGGGGAGCGCGCAGAGATGGTCCGGCGGGCCTTGGTGCGCCTGCCGGAGACGTATCGCACGGTGCTCGTGCTGCGGCATTATGAAGGATTGAAATTCCGGGAGATCGCGGACGTGCTCGATATCCCGGAAGGCACGGTGAAGTCCCGCATGGTAGAAGCGCTGGGACAGATGGAACGGCTTTTGAAGAACGACGTGAGTCAGACGTAACTGTAAATTGAACAAGCTTATGAAACATCCGGCACAAGAAGAATGGATGGATTACCTCTACGATGAGGCCCCGGCGAATGAACGCGCGAAGCTCTCCGCGCATCTGGCCGCGTGCCCCGAATGCCGCGAGCGCGTGCAAGGCTGGAAACAGACGATGACCACGCTCGATACGTGGCAGCCCGTCACGAAAACCGCCCCCGCTTTCAACTGGTTCCCGGTAGTCCGCTGGGCCGCCGCCGCCATGCTCATGCTGGGACTCGGCTTCGGCCTCAGCCGGGCGACTACGCCGCAAGTAGATGTCGCCGCCGTGCAGGCACAGGTGCGCGCCGAGGTCACCGCCGAATTGAAGCAACAGATGGCCGCAAGCATGGTCGAGTTCACCGCCAAGCTGGACAAGCAACGCGTGGAGGACCAGCAGCAGCTCGTGCAGACGCTCCGCCAGATGGAAGCCCAGCGCCTCGCCGATCTCGCCTCGCTCCGTTACGACATGGAAAGCCTGGCGATGTCCGCGCAACTCATCCCCGCCACGGATAACGAACGGCTCACCGCTCAGTCAGGCAATTCCAAGTGAACAAAGGCCGCCCTATGAAAAACCTGGTTTTACTCTCCAGCCTGACCGCCGCGCTGGTCGGTTGGAGCGTTTGCTTCGAGGCCTCCGAACTGTTGGCCCAGGAGCAGGACGCGCCATCACGCCAGTTCCAAGGGCAAGGTGAACGTCCGCCCCGGCCCAAAAACCCGCCGCCGCAAGGGCAACCCGGCCCCCGACCCGAGCGACAAGGCGAACGGCCAGGCCCGCCCGATGGTGAGCGCAAGGGCGATGGCGGCTATCAAGGCCGGCCGAACCCAAATGCGATACTGATGCGCATGTCCGGCCGTATGCTGATCGTTGCTCCCAAAGAAGACGCACAGTTCCATCAAGAGGTGGAAGAGGATCTGACCACCATGTTGCACCTGCTTGAGCGGGCAGTAGAAAAAGATCTGGGCTCTTCGGAAGATGACTACAATTCATACCGCAACATCCCTTCGATCCTCACCAGCGACAGTCGCGCGATGTTTCTGGATGATTATGGCGTGATGTTCAGCCTGCGCACTCCGCAGGTTCTCTTCGGTGTCGCAAATGCAGAAAAGCCTGCTAACGAACAGCATCAGGGGCCACGTGGAAATCAATGGGAACGGGCACGTCAGGAACTGTTCGGCGGACGCGGCGGTGATGGCGCACGGGAAGGCCGCCCCAGCCCGATCCAGTATGATGCTGAGAAAGTGAATGCCTTGAAGGTATCGCTTCTAGGCTTGTTGCGTGATGCGGCCAATCTGCGTCATCTGCGAGACGACCAGAGCGCGAGCATCGTCC
>CAZRGY010000747.1:0-2051 GCA_964599715.1 uncultured Verrucomicrobiota bacterium
TGGATCTTTATTATCGGTTGAGTGTTTTCCCCATCGAACTGCCGGCGCTTCGTGAGCGACGGGAGGACATTCCCTCCCTCACCGAACATTTCCTTAAGCAGTCCGCCAAGCGCATGCTGGTGCCAGCGCCCAAGCTGACCCGTGCCCATGCCCGTGAATTGATGGGCTACGACTGGCCCGGCAATGTGCGGGAGTTGCAAAATGTGGTGGAGCGTGCGGTCATCCTCGCCCGGAATGGTCCCCTGCGATTCGAGTTGGGCAGCACACTTTCACGCCCTTTGCCGACGGTGGCGGCCAGTGCCGCTGCTGCGCCAGCTATCGAGATTCCCAGTGGCTTGACGATTGCCGATCTCAAAGCACGCGAGCGCGAACTTATCATCGCCACCCTGCAACGTACCAACGGAAAGATCTATGGGGCGGAGGGTGCGGCGGCGCAATTGGGGCTGAAGCCCACCACACTCGCTTCGAAGATCAAAAAACTGGGCTTGAAGAAACTCGTCACGGTGACCGGCTGAGCCGGTTGGCCGCGGGACGGAGCATGAAGGATCAGTAGCGTTTCCAGAGCGAGGGCACGAAGAGCACGAGGATCGCGAAGAACTCCAGACGGCCGAGGATCATCAGCAAACTGAGCAGGATGTGCGTCAATGGGCTGAGGAAACCGAAGTTTTGCGTCGGGCCGACGGCGCCCAGTCCCGGGCCGATGTTGAAGAGCGTGGCCATCACGGAAGAAAAGCACGATTCGATATCCAGGCTGGGTTCCAGCAGGCTGACCAGGCCGGTGCCCAGCGCCACGGTCACGCCCGCGAGCGCGATGAAGAAAATGGTCTGCGCCTTCAATTGTTCATCTGTCGCGTTGCCGTTCAGGCTCAGACGGATGACTTGATTGGGACGAAAAGCCAGGATGGTCTCCAGCCGCACGATCTTGAAGAAGAGGAGCCAGCGGCTGACCTTGATGCCGCCGGAGGTGGAGCCGGCGCAGCCGCCCACGCACATAAGGAAGATGAGCGCCAGCCGGGAAAAGTGCGGCCACTGGTTAAAGTCGGCTGTGGCGAAGCCCGAGGTCGTCACAATGGTCACCACCTGGAACAGCGAATCACGCAAGGCGCTGCTGAAGGACTTGTCATAGCCCAGCACCCACAAGTCCAAGGCGATGATCACGGTGCTGGCCGCCACCAAAATGAGGAAGGCCTTGGTCTCCTCTTCCTTTTTCCAGCGCTCCCATTTGCCGCGCAGCAACCAGGCGTAGAGCATGAAGCTGATGCCGCCCAGCAGCATAAAGATCACCAGCCATAATTCGATGGCAAAGCTGTCGAAGGCGGCCACGCTGGCGTTTCGGGTGCTGAAGCCGCCAGTGGAGATGGCGGTAAAGGTGTGGTTGATGGCATCGAACAGATCCATGCCCAACACCAGCAGGCCCATGCAGCAGATCACGCTCAGTCCGAGATAGATCTGCCAGAGCCGGGCAGCCACATCGCGGATGCGGGCCTGTACGCCTTCACCCGACTTGGCGGAAGATTCATGGCGGAACAATGCTTTGCTGCCTACACCCAGGTAGGTGAGCAGTGCCACGAACAGCACCAGGATGCCCAAACCGCCCAGCCATTGCGTGAGCGAACGCCAGATCAGAATGCTGTGCGGCAGGATTTCGACGTCGGAGAATACGGATGCGCCGGTCGTGGTGAAGCCGGACACTGCTTCGAAGAACGCCTCGGTCGGGGTGAGGCGGGCTTCGGAGAAAATGTAGGGTAGCGCCCCAAAGGCACTGCATACCAGCCAGCTCAATCCCACCACCGCGATGGCTTCCTTGCGCAGCAATTCGCTTTTTTCATCCCGCCCCAGAAAGATGAGCAAAACACCGGTGCTGGCCGTCATCACGGAGGAGATCCAAAAACTCTCGATGGAATCGAACCCTTCCTGCCGGGTATCCAGCAGGTAGGCTACGCCCAGACAGATGAACATCGCGCCGCCCAGCAGCAGCAACAGCGTCCCCATCAGCTTGCTTAGCAGGCGTAGGTTCATTGATCAGTCAGCATTTTGATCATCGGCTTGCG
>CAZRGY010000748.1:0-2046 GCA_964599715.1 uncultured Verrucomicrobiota bacterium
GATCGTAAAATCCTACGCCCACCGACGTCCAGTTCGCCCTCCAGCTTACGGGCCCCGACCCAAACACCCGACCCACTCACAGATCCTAACAGCCAAGCGACCGGCCTTCGCCTTTCTTCCTTCTCCCTCACGGGAGAAGGCTGGAGTTTGGCCGTAACTAGACAAACGCACTGCTGGGTACGTTTTTTGATTGCCTTTAGTCTAGTTATATGACTAGATATTTCCCATATGGGATTCCCCACCAAAGTTCAGCTCATCCAACGTCAGGAAAGCCAGCAATGGTACATCAACTTCCCTTCCGCCATCGCGCAAGCGATGGACTTTGCCAAAGGCGAAGCCGTCCAGTGGACCATCGCCGACAAAGGCCACCTCATCCTCTCGCGCGAGGCGGTTCCGCCCAACCCCGTCGCGCTAAAAAAAACTTCACCCTCCGCGAGCAGATCGAAGCGTTGATCGCCCAATGCGGCGGCGCTTTCTCCTCGCCGGAGACCTTCGAGCGGGGCCGCCGCCATCTGCTCTCCCACCTGGTTTGCTTTGGCCGTCATACCATCACCGGCCTGCTGCGCAACCAAGACCGGACCCAGTGTGACTGGACGGCCGATTACCGGCTTTATTCGGAGGATCGTTTCGATGAAGACCAGATCTTTGGCCGGGTGCGCGCGGGGATCGAAGACCTCGCCGGCCGTCCCGACGCGCCGCTGATCGCCGCCATGGACGATTCCCTGTTGCGCAAAACCGGACGTAAGATCCACGGCTCCCGTTATCAGCGCGATCCGCTGAGCCCGCCCTTTCACGTCAACCTGGTGCGCGGTCTGCGGGTCTTGCAGATCTCCGCAGCGGTGCGGCAGGGCACCGCAGGGGCCGCCCGCCTGATCCCGATTGATTTCCAGCATGCCGCGCTGCCAGCCAAGCCCCGGAAGGATGCCTGCCCCGCGGCCCACGCGGCCTACGCTGCCGAGCGGACCAGGCGGAACATCAATGTGGTGGGCCGCGACCGGCTGGCCCACTTGCGCCAGCAAATGGACCAGAGCGGTTCGGCACAGCGGCCCTTGCTGGTCACAGTCGATGGGCGCTTCACCAACTCCACGGTCCTGCGCCACATCCCCGAGCGCACCACCTTGATTGGCCGGGTGCGCAAAGACTCCGTATTTCACCAGGCCCCCACCGCGCAGCCCGGGCGCGGTCGGAAACGAAAGTATGGCCAGCGCTGTCCCACCCCGGAAGAACTGCTCAACGACGAGTCCCACGCCTGGCAAACCGTGCCGGCTTACGCCGCGGGCAAGCGCTATGACTTCAAAGTCAAAACGCTGGGGCCGGTGTTCTCGCCCATGGACAAAGGGGCCCATCCGTTGCGCGTCGTGGTGGTGGAACCAGTTCCCTATCGCAACAGCAAGACCAGCAAGCTGGAACGACGCGAGCCGGCGTTCCTCCTCTGCACCGATCCGGACCTGCCGCTGACGGAACTGCTGCAGATCTATCTTTGGCGCTGGGACATCGAGGTGAACTTTCGCGACGAGAAAACCATCCTGGGGGTCGGCCAGGCCCAGGTCCGCACCGAGGCCTCGAACCAAAACGCGCCCGCCTTGGCGGTGGCAGCTTATGCCTTGCTCCTGCTGGCCAGCATACAAGTCTACGGCCCGGAAGGCCGACCGGCGGCGATCAGCCAGCCGCAGTGGTACCGGCGCCAGCCCCACCAACGCGCGACTACCAACCAGTTGATCAATCAACTGCGGTATGAACTTTGGTCCGCAGCCTTGAAACCGAATTTTAGCCGGTTCTCCTCCGCAACCCCGCCCGACCAGAACGCCCTAAAATCCGATCCGCCCCTGAATGCCGCCATTTTCTTAAGCGTGAAATGAAATATAGAGCCAAACTCCAGGCGTCACTACGTGACGCGGAACTGTGCCTCATCAATTACCGTGGGCTTGGCCCACGGCTACCCACATCCTGTTCCGCTGTCACGAAGCGGAAAAAGACGCGTGTCAGCATCAGGAGACGCCATGCCATAGACACATCCCGCCCGCCTTTGCAGTGCCAGCGGCACGA
>CAZRGY010000749.1:0-2034 GCA_964599715.1 uncultured Verrucomicrobiota bacterium
AACTTCTTCGTCACCATGCAGCCGAGGAAAGCAGATTCCATCCTCGACACCCTTTGCTGTGCGCCGGTTTAATCGGCGCATGATCCAGTTCGGCATTTGCAACGAAATCTTCAAGGATTGGAAGATGGAGGACGCCATGGCCTACGCGAAAAAGGCCGGCTATGACGCCATCGAGATCGCACCTTTCACCATCGCGCCCTACGTGGCGCAGATTCCGGCGGCGGAACGGCAGCGCATCCGCGAGACGGCGGCGCGGGTCGGCATCGCCATCTCGGGCATCCACTGGGTGCTGGTGCAGGCCGAGGGCATGTATGTGACCCATCCCGACAAGGCGGTCCGCGACAAGACGGCGCAATACTTCTGCGACCTGGTGGATTTCTGTGGCGACCTCGGCGGCGCACGCATCATCGTGGGCTCGCCCAAGCAGCGCAACCTGATGGACGGCGTGTCTTACGAGCAGGCCTGGGATTGGGCGCGGGGCGTGTTCGCGGACGCGGTCAAGCGCGCCGAGGACAAGGGCATTGTGATCTGCTTCGAGCCGCTGGCCCCAAGCGAAACGAACTTCGTCAACACGGCGGCGGAAGGCATCCGTTTCGCGAAACAGTTCAACAGCCCCGGCATGAGCATCATTCTGGATGTGAAGGCCATGAGTTCGGAGTCGAAACCCGTGCCGCAGATCATCCGCGAGTCGAAAGGAAACTTCGCCTACTTCCACGCCAATGATGTGAACCTGAAAGGCCCAGGCTTCGGTGACGTGGATTTCGTGCCCATTGCCGCAGCGTTGAAGGAAGTCGGCTACGACGGCTACGTGTCCGTGGAGGTGTTCAAGTTCGAGGAAGGCGCGGAAGTGATCGCTACGAAGAGCATCGAGTATTTGAAAAGGGTGTTCCGATAAATGCCGACTGCCATGGACATGATAAATCTTGGATCATATTTCAATCGTGCCACGTCAGAAACTGCCTTCTCCCTTCGTGAAGCGAGGGGAGAAGGTGGCCGCAGGCCGGATGAGGGGTGTCACGGTGGAGCCGGTCGCGCTGCGACCGGCCGTTGCCTCGCAGCGCGAGGCAAACCACCTCGCAATGGCAACCCCTCACCCCAGCCGTCTCCCCTTGCCATGCAAAGGGAGAGGGAGAAAGGCCAATGGCTCGCAAGGAACGCTTCCTTGCGAGGGATTGGGAATTGGGCCTTGGTGATTCTCTGGGGCTTGATGCTTGGAGTTTGGAATTTCCAGGTTAATGCCGCGCAGAAGCCGAACATCCTGTTCATCTTCGCCGACGATCACTGTTACGAAGCCATCCGGGCGTTTGGACACACGGACATCGACACGCCGAACCTCGACAGGCTGGTGTCGCGCGGCACGACCTTCACCCACGCTTACAACATGGGCTCGTGGAGCGGCGCGGTCTGCGTGGCCAGCCGCACCATGTTGATCACCGGACGCCACGTCTGGGACGCCAACCGCATCTACAACACCACCGACAAGGAACGTGAGGCGGGCGTGCTCTGGCCGCAGTTGATGGCGCAAGCCGGATACGACACCTACTTCACCGGGAAATGGCACATCCGCACGGATGCAAACAAGGTCTTCAAGGTGGCACGCCATGTCCGCGCCGGCATGCCGAACACGGTGGAATCCGCCTACAACAGGCCCCTTGCAGGAAAGGACGACGAATGGAGCCCCTACGACACCTCGCTGGGCGGTTTCTGGGAGGGCGGCAAGCATTGGAGCGAAGTGGTCGCCGACGACGCCTCCGATTACCTGAACGAAGCCGGCAAGGCGGACAAACCGTTCTTCATGTATCTGGCGTTCAACGCGCCCCACGACCCGCGCCAGTCACCGAAGGAATTTGTGGACATGTATCCGCCCAGCCGCATCCAGATGCCGAAGAGTTTCATCCCCGAGTATCCCTTCAAGGACACCATCGGATGCGGCAAGACGCTGCGCGATGAACGTCTCGGCCCTTTCCCGCGCACGGAAGAATCCGTCAAGGTGCATCGCGGCGAGTATTACGCGTTGATCACGCACATGGACCA
>CAZRGY010000750.1:0-2025 GCA_964599715.1 uncultured Verrucomicrobiota bacterium
CTCGTCTTCATCGATGGTCGCGAGCACTTTGCCGTTGATCTTGAGAGCGACCTGGCCCTTACGGACCACGAACATCTCATTGCCCTCTGTGCCTTCGCCAAAAATGATTTCGCCAGCCTTATAGGAGCGAAACTCGCTCGAGTTCCTGAACAGCGTGACTTTGATGCGGTTGTTTTCCATGCAGAGTGCATGCTGGAGCGGCCAAGTTACGGGTCAAGCGACTGCTTGTTACGATTGTGTGACAAGTGGTGCAAAGGCGCTATTTGGAGGGGCTTTCTGTGACTGCGCGGTGACCTGAAAAGAGGCATTTCGAGGACGAGGACGACGACGATTACGAGGACGGGCGGCAACTTTCATAACAACCAAGGACAAACACCAATACAGGCAGGAAGTGTGTTTTTTATGAGCGAAGTACTGAACAAAGCGATGGTGCTGGTCCTGAACCGGAACTGGCAGGCGATCAATGTGCGAACTCCGGCAGACGCGTTCTGCCAGATGGCCACCGGTGTGGCCACAGCGCTGGAGATCGAGGGTGAGGAATACATCCGTCCCGTGTCGTGGGCGGAGTGGATCACCCTGCCGGTGCGTGAGCAGGACCAGTCGGTCCGTACGGCGCGCGGTGCGATCCGGGTGCCGACGGTCATCGTGGCGTTGAACTTCGCCAGAGTGCCGAAGACGCGCCCGAAGCTCTGCGCCAAGACCATCCGCGAGCGCGATGGCAACCGGTGCCAGTACACCGGTCGCGTGCTGCGACCGGAGGAGGGCAGCCTGGACCACGTGCTGCCGCGTTCGCGCGGTGGCCAGGACTCCTGGGAGAATCTCGTGTGGGCGGCCAAGGACGTGAATACCCGCAAGGGCAACCGTCTGCCGCACGAGGCCGGGCTGAAGCTGCTCACTGTGCCACGCGCTCCGAAGGAGCAACTGGTGACGGCGACGATCCGAAATTCGCACAGCATCCCGGAGTGGAAGCTGTTTTTGAATGAGTGAACGAACTGAGGCGGCGGGAGTTGAACCCGCCGCCTCCATTTAGAAAGCAAATATGAACATGAACGACAAAAGAAGTGAAAGGGCAAGCTGTGAAGATACTGTTTCCGAGTCATCCTTTACATAGGCGGCAGCCGGATCCTGAGTTCGCGGGCGAATGGCAGGCGGCGACTGCCGCTGGCCTTGGCTGCGAGCTGTATGATGTGGAGCGCTTGTGCGAGGGGAATGCCCCAGCGGCGCTGGCGCAATGTGCGAAGGCCACCGAAGCGGGCGAACCAATCCTGCACCGTGGCTGGATGCTGCGGTGTTGGGCGTATGGTTCACTGCACCGGGAGTTGATCGGGCTGGGCTACCAGCCGGTGGTCTCGCCGCAGGAATATGCGGAGGCGCACTTCCTGCCGAATGCCTATCCGTTGCTGGCCGGGCATACACCTGAGACGCGGTGGCTTACGGGCAATGATGTGCGGGCGGCCTGGGACGTGTATGACGAGTTGAGCGATGGCGATGTCATCGTGAAGGACTTCGTGAAGTCCGCGAAGCATCGCTGGCATGATGCCTGTTTCATCCCGGCGCACACACCTTACGAGCGGTTCAAGGACATCCTGCTCACATTCCTGTATGTGCGAGGGGAAGCGTTCGAGAAGGGGTTCGTGTTCCGGCGGGCGCATCCGTTGGTGAACCATGGGGAGCACACGTGCGGTCGGCCGAAGCATGACGAGGTACGGTTATTCTTCTGGGATGGCGAATTGCTCGCCGCCTCGGAAGCGATGGCTGGTGAAGGTCCACTGGGAGAAATCGACCGGTGGACGGAACTGGCGGGAAGGTTCAGCAACCGCTTCCTCACGCTGGATGTCGCGAGGCAAACGGATGGCAGCTGGATCGTGATCGAGGCAGGCGATGGCGGGGTTTCGGCTTTGCCGGAGGAGATCAGGGCAGAGGTGTTGTACGGGAAATTGAAACTGATGAATGAAGTGAAGGTGTAATAATGAGGAGTATTCGAGCCGAGCTGGAGCTCGGCGCTCCAAGGGAGTCTATTATGAA
>CAZRGY010000751.1:0-2018 GCA_964599715.1 uncultured Verrucomicrobiota bacterium
AGAACAGGCGTCATGCCTTCAGAATGGCACGCCAAGGCCCCGCTGCCAAGTCAGGGCCAGCGGCGGAGGCCAGCGAAGCCGGGAGGTTTTGTCAGGCGGTTGCACTGACGCCGTTTCCCCGTTTCCAGCGAAACAGAAAGTCGCTTGACATTATTTTATGTAAGCATACGTTAGCTTACATGGATAAAGAATTAGCAGCTACAATGGGCCAAAGACTTCGTGAACTTCGCGAAAGCGCTGGGCTATCACTTCGTGAGGTCGCGAAAGCGGCAAACATCTCAGCCCCATTTCTCTCTGATGTAGAACTCGGTCGCCGATTCCCCACAAATGAGACTTTGGCGTTGATCGCACAGAAGTTGCGCGCCTCCGCTGATGACCTGAAGAAACATGACCACCGCTCCGCTTTGGCTGACCTGAAGCGTCTTGCGGAAGGTAGTCCAAGTCTCGGTGCTGCGGTGCGTGTCCTTGTCGAACAAGTTCAGTCAGGCAACCTTACTCTCGAGGATCTCGCCGCGAAGCTTCGCCGCATTGGCAAAACCAAATGAGCAACTTGGCCACCACCCTTCTCTCCAATCATGAGCAATCCAGGCAAAACTAAAAAGGGCTCCATTCGAGAGATCGAGCAGGGTGAGCTCCAAAACGCCAATGGAACAAAATTCTCCTTCCAGATCGTCCACGGGTGGGACGCAAAAGCATCAATGCAATGCGACGCCCTTTGGAAAGCGGATTGGCTGGCACTTTTTGAGCACATCGAGAAGGCGGAACCTGATCCAATAAAGCAAGCTGAGATTCTCGACACAATTTCTACCGAGGACACGCACTGGAGATGGTTCAACAAGGCTATTGCCTACTGTAGCGATGAATATGAATGGTTTCACCTTCACGCAGATGGCAAACCACAGGCCGCTTGCCTTATCTATCACCCAAAGCCAAGTGCACTTGAGCCTGGGAACATCTTCTACGTCGAATTCGTCGCTGTGGCTCCGTGGAATAGAGAGTGCAAGATTCGCCCTCGCGTGTTCAAAGGCTTGGGGAAAATCATCCTTCGGGCGGCCCAGCGCTTTGCTGTTAAAGAGCTCAAACTTCGTCCGGGATTCTGTCTGCATTCCCTGCCAAAGGCGGAAGTGGTTTATACAAGCCTGAACATGGTAAGTGTGGAGAGCCGGAAAAAGGATTCCCTGCGCTATTTTGAATTGCCGCAGGCGCTCGCAACTAAACTCATGGAGGCGATTTAACATGAGCACTGACAACAAAGATTGGGCTGAATTCACTCATTCAACGCGGACTAGCACGGTGACCGCGCACGATTTGTTTGAGCGTTATCGGGAGTTTAAGCGGTTCATTGGGGAATTCTCACGCAAAGAGCTTGTCAGTCGCGGCTGGTTGTTGAAGCCAGACGATCTCACGCCCCTAGGCTCGCTCTTCTTTGATTTGCCGGCCTCGAATCAACGCACTCTCTTCCGCAAGACCGCGAAAGCCGACGAAAACTCGCTCGTGCTCTGGCAGGCTCGTACGCGTTCTGAAGCCGAATTGGTCTGCATCGCTGAAAACATTCCTGTGTTTGGTGGCCTGACTAAGGAACACCTCCGTAAGCTAGCTAAACTAAGCGTCGATCCAAATACGGTGCGCAGGTTGCCCTCGATTCTCTCCGAGTTTGGGATCATTTTAGTTTTTGTTTACGCGTTGCCTGGAATGAGCGCAGACGGCGCAGTATTTCATCTGACTACGGGTCACCCCGTGGTTGCGATGAGCCTGCGCTTTCCCCGTCTGGATTATTTCTGGTTTACCCTTCTCCACGAACTAGCTCATTTGGTTTTGCACGCCGACCAGCTTAAGGACCCAGTATACTTCGACGTGCAGGCCAGCGAAGAAACAGATCGCATTGAGAAAGCTGCCAACCGTCTTGCCAAAGATTCGATAGTCGATCGCGAGTCGTGGCGCAATTGCGCTCCCAAATACGATAGCAGCGACCGCGCTGTCCTCACCTACGCTGGCGAGCAGGGAGTTCACCCAAGCCT
>CAZRGY010000752.1:0-2015 GCA_964599715.1 uncultured Verrucomicrobiota bacterium
TGGTTAGAGCGCTGCCCTGTCACGGCAGAGGTTGCGGGTTCGAGTCCCGTCGCTCCCGCCAAATTTTTTCGATTAAACCCCCCAATAAACATTTGGGTTTTTTATTTTCCATCTTCTCCTCAGGACGACCTCATCGCTGCTTCACTCCGGAACGGACTTATTTCCCTTTAACGTTCTATTGAGCGGATGATTTGCTACCACGCCGAATGGCCGGAGTGGCCGGTAGGGTATTGCCCCCGTGGCAGTTGGGCTGCGGCACAGTTAAGTTAAAGGCATGCCGACTAACGCCCCCAGAGAAGCGCGATCATTCAGCGGTGATCGTCCTGTCTGCGGGAGGGAATGGTTCTGCGCTCGGCACTCCCTATGAAACCGCACGAACCGAATGCGAAACCCAAAGCCGGCTCTAAAAAGAAAGTGATGTGGGCGATTATCTTAACTGCCATGGCGAGCGGATTCCTGACGTTGCTCTTTCTCAACCTCCGGGCAGGGGAGAAACAGATCCGCTATGCGTTGACCCACGAATTTGGCGTCGAAGATCCTCAATTCCTGCGGTGCATGGGAAACCTGCTCGGTCCCGGTGTGTTAGCGGGGAACAAAGTGGAAGCACTGCAGAACGGCAAAGAGATATTTCCCTCCATGTTGGAAGCCATTCATGGCGCGCAAGAGACCATCACCTTTGAGACTTATATCTACTGGTCGGGCGAGATCGGCCGGCAATTTTCCCAGGCTCTCTGTGAGCGGGCCCGGGCCGGGGTGAAGGTTCACGTGATGCTCGACTGGGCAGGCAGCGGAAAGATCGAGGAGGGCATCCTGGAAGAGTTGAGGACGGCAGGCGTCGAAGTGGAACGCTATCATCCGCCGCGCTGGAACACTCTTTCGCGGATGAACAACCGGACCCATCGCAAGCTTTTGGTGGTGGATGGGCGGATCGGTTTCACCGGCGGAGTGGGCATCGCGGATATCTGGCTGGGAAACGGAGGGTCGCCCGATGAATGGCGCGATTCGCATTACCGCATCGA
Source organism: uncultured Verrucomicrobiota bacterium (assembly GCA_964599715.1). Classification (GTDB taxonomy): domain Bacteria; phylum Verrucomicrobiota; class Verrucomicrobiia; order Limisphaerales; family JAEYXS01; genus JAEYXS01. Next base: position 1,020 of record CAZRGY010000752.1, read on the forward strand.
GGGGCCCGCCGTCGCCCAGATGCAGGCCGCCTTTACTGACAACTGGATCAAGACCCGTGCCGAAGTGCTCTTTGGCAGCAAATATTTTCCCGAGCTGAAACCCGTGGGTGATTCGCAGGCGCAGGTTTTCAAAAGCTCGCGCGGAGAGGGCAGTGAAAGCGTCCGCCTGATGTATTTGCTGTCCATCGCTTCAGCTACCAAAAGCGTGCAACTGCAATCCGCTTACTTTGTGCCCGATGACCTGGCCATCGAGACCTTTGTGGCCGCCTGCAAACGCGGGGTGAAGGTGGAGATCATCGTTCCCGGCCCACATATGGATGCCGAGATCGTTCAGAATGCCAGTCGTTCCCTCTGGGGACCGCTTTTGGATGCCGGTGTGAAAATCTATGAATACCAACCCAGCATGTATCATTGCAAAGTGCTCATCGTGGATGATGTGTGGGTTTCGGTCGGCTCGACCAATTTCGATGATCGTTCCTTTCGGCTGAACGATGAGGCCAATCTCAATATCTATGACGCAGCATTTGCCCAGGAGCAGGTAAAGGTGTTTGAAGAGGACAAGAGCAAATCCCGGCTCATGACGCGCTCCGAGTTCAAGAACCGCTCTCCTGTCAGGAAGTTTTTTGACGAGATCGCGGGCACGTTGAGAAGGCAGTTGTGATTGTGCGGGAGAGGATGAAAATACCTCAGCCTTTCATTGCTCGGCTTTCCGTCAGGCGTTACCATCCGCCCATGGTTCTCGCAGGACATGGCGCCTCTCATCGCCTCGGTGGGCTGTTCAACAGCTTGTCCTTGTCCGTTTTGCTGGCGATGGTCTTTTTCTGCTCCAACGTCTTCGCGGCCAGCCGGATAGATTACACTACGCAAATCAAGCCCATCCTCATGGAACGGTGCTATGCTTGCCACGGAGTCCTCAAGCAGCAGGGCAAATTGCGGACGGATACGGCGGAGTTCTTGAGGCAGGGCGGCAAGCACGGACCGGGCATTGTGGCGGGC
>CAZRGY010000753.1:0-2009 GCA_964599715.1 uncultured Verrucomicrobiota bacterium
TTCTCAGTGAGGCTTTGGTAATCCCAAGTCTCGACGTGGCCATCCACGAAACAGATGTTTGCCTTGAGGCCATGACGGAAGCCGGGTTGTTTCTGAGGTTTTCCATTCCAGAGGCCTTGGGGATTGGGTGGAAAGGTGGCGATGTCTGTCCGGAAGTAACCGCCGTTGGGGAAGTTGATGAGTTCCAGGTCATCACTCTTGGGCTTACCGATGTCGCCGACGAGCCAGATCTCCGAAGGGCGTTTGATCTGGGACAGGCGCAGACTGCCCGCCGGTTTACCGGCGCTATCCAGGGCGTAGGTCATGATGGAGCGCAGACCGGGAACATGGCCGGTGTTTTCCACCGGACCGTAGCCTTCCATGCGTTCCTCGAAGAAGTCATCCATGTCCTCGACGGGGACATTGGGGCAGCGCCAAATGCCGTTCTTGTTGGTGACGCTGACGATGTAGCCTTGCTCGGAGATGATGCGATACCACCAGTTGGTCTGGTTGTGGGGGGTGACAGGATCTTTATAAGGACCGCCGGAATTGAAGGGCGGAAGCTGCTGGGCATGGTCGTCAGCATAAGCGGTGAACGCCATGCCGAGCTGCCGGACATTACTGATGCATTTGATCTTGCGGGCCTTCTGCTTGGCGGCACCAACGGCGGGGATGAGCAACGAAACTAAGATGGCAATGATCGCGATTACGACCAGCAGTTCGATCAGTGTAAATGCCGAACGAGGATATTTGATGCTGTTTAGACGATGCATGCCGGACATCTTTTACCTCCACCAGATTGCTATAAGATTACTCTCTTACTATCAGAATTATAGTCAAGTGCCGAGTGCCCCAATAAGATTGACACTGAGGGATGCCAAATACTACACACGTGTAAGTTCACCCAAACAAGGAAGTGCTGATGGTCCCCAAAAAACATAAGCCGGTAACAAATACCGAAGCTGCGTTTGCGCGCAGAGATTTATTGGCAGCCATTCTGGCCGTTTCCGTCATGGCCTTGCTGGTGGTGGCTTGGACAGGGAGAGCAAGAGTCGTGACCAAGGAAAGTGTCTGCATGGACAACTTGAAAAACTTGGGCATCGGCATGGCGATGTATGCAGCGGAGAACAATGCCAAACTCCCCATCGCCGCGGTCCACTACAACGATCGCGACTTCATCGTGTGGGACAAGCTGATCGCTTCACAGATCCGGACGGAGCTGCACCGGCAGAATCCGGAGGAGCGCAAGCTGTCGACCGCAGACGTGGGGCAGATGTTCAGTTGCCCGGCGGATACGGTGCCGCGCGCGGCGTGGTCTTATTTCAACCGCAAGCGCAGTTACTCGATGACGGATCACAACATGGAACCCGCGAACTGGCCGCCCGCAGCCGCGAATGCAACGGGTGTGGGTCTGTGGTGGTCGTGGAGATTTAATGGCCCGCATGATCTGACCAAATATACCTCCGCCCAAGGTCCGATTCCGGGTGTGCGACTGGACATGATCCAAGAGCCCAAGGCGACTATTCTGGTCACGGAGATGTTGAGCGGCCGGAACACGGTGATCGCCAATGGTGCCCACGCCACGGTCAGCACTACCGCGGAGCAATTAGACCCGCAGAAGTTACCGCCAGCGCAGCATCACAACGGGAATTTCAATTATCTGATGGTGGATGGACATGTGGAGTTTCTGGCTCCGGAGAAGACGGTAGGCACCGGCAAGGCGGGTAGTGATCCGCTCACGCACAAAGGCATGTGGACGATCAAAGCGAAGGATTGAAGCACCGCATGAAACCACTTGAACATATCAATGTGCAACGGCGTCAGGGCACGCTGGCCTTCACGGTGATCGAGTTGGTGCTGGTCATCGCCATCGTGGCGGTGCTGGGTGCCATCGCATTTCTGCTGATGGGCCGGGTGAAGCCGGTGGTCAAGGAGTCTGCCTGTGTGAGTAATGTAAAGGAGCTGGCCAAGGTGCTGGCGATGTACCAGCACGACAATTCAGACAAGCTGCCGATGGCTTACGTGCGCTG
>CAZRGY010000754.1:0-2007 GCA_964599715.1 uncultured Verrucomicrobiota bacterium
AAACCCGCTGTTCTCCCCGTGCCTCAACGGAAGTTTTAGGCGGCTATTTAGTTCCCTGTCATTTTCCCGGCAGTTGTTGATCAAGCTGCATTTCTTGAATGGAACTCGCGACTTGCCGTCGAAGATGGTTGTGAGAGTTTCTGAGGGCATGTTCCGGTTGCGAGAGATGATTGGGCGTCCATTGGTTTGGGCAGGGTTGGCATTGGCTCCCCTGCTCTGCCTGCAAGCGGCTGAGAAGCCGGATTACTGGGCAGTGGAGGATGCGGCGGCGCGGGCGAAGCTGCCTGAGTTCAAAGTGATTCCCGCTGCAAAACCAAGTGAGCTGACCCCAGCCAACGGCTTCCCCAAGGAAGAGACCTTTCGCAATTGGAGCCGCTCGCACGGAGACAATGGCTCGGCCCGGTTTTCAGCGCTCACGCAGATCAACAAAGAAAATGTCACCCAACTCACCGAGGCGTGGGTGTATCACTCAGGCGATGGCAAAGGGAACATCCAGTGCAATCCGGTGATCGTGGATGGTGTGATGTATGCGCCTACCGTGGGGCAACATGTGGTGGCGGTGGATGCTACGAATGGCAAGGAACTCTGGCGCTTCAAGCCGGAGGGGCGTCCGGCATATCGTGGGCTGATCTATTGGGCGGGTCGGAACAATTCCAGTGCCCGTCTGTTTTTCAGTGCGGGCAAGCACTTGTATGCGCTGAATCCAAAAACAGGTTTACCCATCGAGAGCTTTGGCAAAACCGGCCGCACCGAACTGCCCGGTAATTCCGCTGGCAATTTCGGTGCCGCAACGGCAGGCCCGGCCATCTTCGAGGGTATCATCGTGGTGCCGGGTTTCGAGAAGGACGTATGGGGCTTTGATGTCATGACAGGCAAGCATCTGTGGACATTTCACACGGTGCCGGTCGAAGGAGAATACGGCCACGATACCTGGGATCGTCCGCAGAACGTGGCAGCGAACTGCTGGGGTGGCATGGCGTTGGATGAAGTGCGGGGCATCGCCTATATCGCGACGGGTTCACCCAAGCCAAACTTCATGGGTATGCAGCATCGCGGCGAGAACCTGTTCGCGAATTGCGTTATCGCGCTGGATGCACGCACGGGCAAGCGCCTGTGGCATTTCCAGGAAATTCATCATGACATCTGGGACCTCGACATCCCCTCCCCGCCCGTGCTGACGACCATCACCCGTGGCGGTAAAAAGGTGGATGTAGTGGCCTCAGTGACCAAGATCGGTAACACGCTGTTGCTGGATCGCGTGACCGGTAAACCCATCTTTCCCGTGCGCGAACGCCGTGCCCCAACCTCCAAGCTTCCCGGCGAGATCACCGCGCCGTACCAACCCTACTACGAATTGCCGGAGCCGTTCACGAAACAAGAATTCAAGGCGGACGATGTCACCACACGCTCACCCGAGGCGGCAGAGTTTGTGCGCGACCGCATCAAGAGCCTGCAATTCGGGTGGTTCCTGCCGTTGAGCGATCGCAAGGTGACGGCGTTCTTTGGCGTCCACGGTGGTGCAGAATGGACTGGTGCCGCCACGGATCCGACCAAGGGCCGCATCTTCGTGAGTGCAAGTGAGCTGCCGTGGTTGATGAGTCTCATCGTCAATGATGAACCCCGCTTCGACCCCAAGGCAAAGCCCACACATGGCGAGGAGATTTTCCGACTGGCTTGCGCCCAGTGTCATGGGAATGACCGAATGGGCATCGGCGTGGCTCCTCCGCTACGCGGATTACGGCACCGGATGAAGGACGAGGAAGTCATCGCCCTCTTGAAAACAGGTCGCGGCTTGATGCCCGTGGCTCCACCGCTGGGTGAGGAAGACCAAAAGGCGCTGCTGGATTTTCTGTTCTTGCGTGACCGCGATATCCCGGCGAATCCAGATAAGCCAGAACGGCCCAGCTATGTGCAAGCCGGTTGGAACCGCTTTCTGGATCAAGACGGTTATCCGGCCTCAAAGCCACCATGGGGCACCTTGAACTGTCTCGACCTGAACACCGGCAA
>CAZRGY010000755.1:0-2007 GCA_964599715.1 uncultured Verrucomicrobiota bacterium
GAGGTCTCCGGGCGCATGTATCCGGTGGAGGTGATCTATCGGCCGCTGGCTTCTGAATCTGAGGAGAGCGGCGATGTGAACTACGTGGATGCCGCGGTAACGGCGTGCGAGCGCATCCTGTATGAGACGAATGCGGGCGATGTGCTCATCTTCATGCCCGGCGAGCGGGACATCCGTGAGACGGGAGATCAATTGGAAGGACGCTTCTCCGGTGAGGCCGAGGTTGTACCGCTGTATGGGCGCTTGAGTTCCGGTGATCAGCAACGGGTGTTCGCTCCCTCTGCCCGCCGCAAGATTGTCATTGCGACAAATATCGCCGAGACCTCGCTCACGATCCCGGGCATCCGCTATGTGATCGATGCCGGTCTGGCGCGTATCAGCCGCTACAACCCGCGCACGCGTACACGACGCCTGCCCGTGGAGGCTATCTCCCAAAGCAGTGCGAACCAGCGCAAAGGCCGGGCTGGTCGTGTGCAGGATGGCATCTGTATTCGCCTCTATTCCGAAGAAGATTTCAACGAGCGCCCCGCCTTCACGCAGCCGGAAATCCAGCGGTCGAACCTCGCCGAAGTCATCCTGCGGATGAAGGCGTTCTATCTCGGCGACATCGAGACATTCCCTTTCGTCCAACCGCCGTCACCAGCCGCGATCTCCAGCGGCTTTGCGCTCCTGCAAGAGTTGGGTGCGCTGGATGAGCAGCGCGCCATCACTCCGCTAGGACGCGATCTGGCGCGGTTGCCGGTCGATCCGACCATCGGACGGATGTTGCTACAATCACAGCGCGAACATGCGACCCGCGAGATGCTCATCATCGCGGCGGGCTTGAGCATCCAAGACCCGCGTGAGCGGCCAAGCGATCAGAAGGAAGCGGCGATGGCGGCACATCGGAAGTTCAATGACCCGAAGTCGGACTTCCTCGCGCTGTTAAACATCTGGAACGCGGTGCATGATCAGTGGGAGCAATTGCGCACACAGAACCAGCGGCGGAAATTCTGCAAACAGCAGTTCCTCTCCTACCTGCGGATGCGCGAGTGGCAGGACCTCTACACGCAACTGCACAACGCCTTGGAAGATCTCGGCACGCTGAAGCTCAACGAAAGTAATGCGCAGTATGATGCCATCCATCGCTCCATCCTCGCGGGCTTGATCGGGCATGTGGCGCACCGTGAGGAGCGGAATAATTACAAAGCGACGGGGAACCGGATGACAACGGTGTTCCCTGGTTCGGCACTCTATGAACGCGGCGAGTTCCGGCCCAAGAAGGGAGCAAAGCCGGACAACAAGGCGCCCAAACCGAAATCCAACCAACCGCAGTGGATCGTGGCGGGCGAGATCGTAGAGACGTCGCAACTGTTCGCACGCACTATCGCGGGCATCGACCCGCAGTGGATCTATCAGCTCGCGCCACATTGCTGCAAGGTGACGCATCACAACCCACATTGGAGCGTGAGTTCAGGGCGCGTGCTGGTGGAAGAAATCGTGACGCTGCAAGGGCTGGAGGTGCAACGGCGCAAAGTAGTGTTCGGCAATATCAACCCGCAGGAAGCCACGAAGATTTTCATCCGAGCGGCGCTGGTGGAAGAGAATCTGTTGCCTCAGCGCGCGCGGAATGAAGAAGACCGGGACGATGTGCGCGTGATGGCAACAACCTCGGCCAAAAATGCCAGCACGGGAGATTTGCCACCCATCTATGGCTTCATGCTCAAGAACCGGGCAGTGCGGCAGAAGATCGAGAACTGGCAGACACGGGTGCGGCGTTACGGCTTCGCAGACTTGGACCAGGTGATGTGCGATTTTTATGCGAAGCACATCCAGAACGTCTCCAGTGTGCATGAGCTGAACCGCTACTTGCGCGACCTCAAGAGTCAAGATGCCCTGTGCATCACGGAAGCGGAGATGACAGGTGGACAGGCATTGAGCTATGACTCCGAAGCTTTTCCGGATGCAGTGGCGGTCAGTGGCCAGCCAGTTCCCCTAACCTATGCCTATGCACCAGGTGAGGAACAT
>CAZRGY010000756.1:0-2006 GCA_964599715.1 uncultured Verrucomicrobiota bacterium
CCTCATCCACTGGCCCGACGGCACCTCCTCCACCCACACCCTCCAGCCAGGCCAAAAGGAGGCCGTGATTGGCCGGTGATGCACAGTCTCAACAAATTGGCGGTTCTTCGCAGGACAATTTGATTTGTCGCGGCTTGTCAAAGTGCGTTGTATTCCCCCCGTTCATGGTTTCGACCACAACATCACAGACACAAGTTTGCGATCTTTGCGGGAGCGCGCGTTGGCGCGTGTTCTCGAACAAGGGCCGGTATGGCATGATCCTCACGACAGTCATTTGCGAGGAGTGCGGGCTGGTATACACCAATCCCCGGCCCACGGAGGCCGAAACCGAGGCTTTTTATCACGAGAGATACTGGGGCCAATACAAGAACCAGTCCCGGCCTGACGAACGTTTCTTCCGGCGCAGGCTGCCCAAGATCAAGTTCATGCACGAGGAACTGCGACCGTTTCTGAAGCCGGGTGTGAAGGTGCTGGAGATTGGATGCAGCGTGGGTGCGTTGTTGACGCGCATCCGGGAATCCGCGCCGGACGGCATGCTGGTGGGCATTGAAGCGCACACCGGACATGCGGCGTTTGCCCGGGAGGAAAAGGGCCTTGATGTGCGGGCCGGACTGCTTCACGAGGTGGCTCCCAGCCTCCAACCACAGTCGTTTGATCTGGTGGTGATGAACCACGTTCTGGAGCACACCTTGAGCCCCTCGGAGGTGTTGCATACAATCCGCTCCCTTTTGAAGGCCGGCGGCCACCTGGTGCTTGAAGTGCCCAACGTGGAAGCTCCGGGATCAAGGCTCTCCAATTTTTTCCATATCGCGCACAATTACGCCTTCTCGCCCGCCACCCTCACCCGGCTGGCTCTCAAGTGCGGCTTCGAGGCGCAGAGGGTTGAAGCCCTGGATGGCGACCTGCCTCGCACGCGGCTTTTCGGGGTCTTTTTCAAGGCAGACGCACAAGCTGCGCGGGACACCGGGCGATTGCCGCAGGACAATGCGGAGGGGCGCGCAGAAGCGCTGCGGAAGTATGAACGCTGGTATTTGCTCACCGCCGCCAGCCTGCGCAAAAAGGTCACGCACTTCCGCCGTCAGCATCTTGCCTGAAATGCTGCAAAATGCAGGGCGACCTGATTTCGGATTGCCATGGGCGGCCAATTGTGGTTAAACGCGCACCAACAGTGGGTGAGCCATCGGTCATAACTTCGGAACGGCGTCCTGCGCAACAGGTTCAATCGCCATAAACTGTTTATGCCTTACTCTGCGGAAATAAGCCGGACCAACCCGAGTTGCTTCATCTTTCTCATCGACCAATCGGGTTCCATGGTCGATCCCATCGCAGGCAGCGACGGCAAACGCAAGTGCGACAGTGTCGCCGACGCGATCAACCGCCTCCTGCACAACCTCATCATCAAGTGTGCACGTGGTGAGGGTGTGCGGAATTTTTACGACGTGGGGGTGATCGGTTACGGAGCCACCGTCGCCCCGGGATTCAGCGGGCCGTTGGCGGGACGCGACATCGTGCCCATCTCGGAAGTGGCCAACAGTCCCGCGCGCGTGGAGGAGCGGATCCGGGAGATCGATGACGGGGCCGGCGGAAAAATCCAGCAGAAGACACGTTTCCCCGTCTGGTTTGAACCGACGGCCAAGGGCACGACTCCCATGGGCGGGGCGCTGGATCTGGCGCACCACCTCCTCTCAAGCTGGGTTTCTGCCCACCAATATTCGTATCCGCCCATCGTCATCAACATCTCGGATGGTGAAGCCACGGACTTCGGGCCGGTGCCGCAGGCCGAGGCGCTGACCAGTCTTGCCACGGCGGATGGCAACGTGCTCCTTTTGAACTGCCACATTTCCAGCCAGAACATCACCCCCATCGTGTTTCCCGAGACGGACGCCGATCTGCCGGACGAATTCGCGCGGACATTGTTTCAAATATCAAGCGTCCTGCCCCCGGGCATGCGGCAGATGGCGACCAACGAAAACATCCCCATCGGCGAGACGTCGCGCGGCTTTGCC
>CAZRGY010000757.1:0-693 GCA_964599715.1 uncultured Verrucomicrobiota bacterium
AACAGGTGCTGCCGGTGAAGTTCAGCTACACGATGCTGAAAGGCCGGCAGAATTACCTTTGCACGCGGCGACTGCGGAAAGCCATGCAACAGGCGGACAGCCTCTTCACCTCGCCCGAGGTGCAGGAACTGAACCGCATCTACGAATGGTCCAAGTCCACCAAGAACGGCAGCCTCTCAGATTTCGAGGACGAACCGGACCCCAAGGTGTGGGAACACGTCTGCTCCGAGCGCGGCTTGTGCTCGCCAAAGCTTTGCGGACATGGCTCAGAGTTCGGCAAAGACAACGGCGCCTGCTTCTTCCAGCGGGCGCGCCAGAAAATCCTTTCGGCGGATGTGCTGGTGTTAAATCACACGCTCTTTTTCATGCATCTCGGCGGCATCGACGAGGAGATGGAAGGCGGCGTGGTGTTCAAGAACGACTTCGTCATCTTCGACGAAGCGCACCAGATGGAAGGCGTAGCCGCACGGCACGTCGGGGTCAGCGTCTCCAGCGGCCAGATCCGTTACGCGCTGCAAAAGCTCTGGAATCCGCGCACAGAGAAAGGCCTGCTCTCCGTCCTGCGCAAAGGCAATGCCGTGAAGATGGTGGCGGACGTGCTTTCCGAGAGTGACAAATTCTTCAACGCGCTAGAGGCCAGTTGCGAGGAACTCTCGCAGAACCAGACGCCCAGTGAGCGCAGCGGTGGCGGCA
>CAZRGY010000757.1:703-1995 GCA_964599715.1 uncultured Verrucomicrobiota bacterium
GGCGGCAACAACCGGCGCACCTGGTCCGAGCTGCGCATCCGGCGGCCCGATCTGGTGGAAGACACCATGAGTCTGCCCATCCAACGTGTGCGTGAGGCGCTCAGCGAACTGATCAAGCTCAGTGACGATAAAGACACCGGACAGGAGCTGATGGAATGCAGTCGTCGGCTCTCCGAGGTGAAGGCTGCCATCGCGACCTTCATCGGCCAGATGGAGGAGCATTACGTCTATTGGGTGGAACGTGGCGGGAAGACCCAGCGGAATCTCTCGATGCATGCCGCGCCGGTGAATGTCGCCGAGTTTCTTCGGCGCAGACTGTTCGCCGCGGATACGTCCATCATCATGACGAGCGCCACGCTGGCGGTGAAAGAACAGCCGCAAGCTCCCCCGACAACGCCTACTGATGCCCCGCCGAAACGGGAGCCGGTCAAAAAGGTGAACCCGCGTGATAACGGCCTCAACTATTTCGCCGGGCGTGTGGGGGCAGAGTCAGCGACCTTGTTGCAAGTCGGCTCCCCGTTCGATTACGCGGAACAGATGCGCGTCTATGTGGCGGGCAAGATGCCGGACCCACGCGAGCCCAGTTATCGCGATGAGTTGGTGAAGCAGATCAAGCACTACATCAAGGAGACGCACGGTAAGGCGTTCGTCCTCTTCACCAGTTACAAGCTCATGATGGAAGTGAGCGAGCAGATGCAGTCTTTCTTCGACCGGCTGGGACTGGAATGCCACGTGCAAGGCACCGGCACACCGCGCTCCACCATGTTGGAGAAGTTCAAGGAAGACGTGGACTCCGTGCTCTTCGGCACCGACAGCTTTTGGCAAGGCGTGGATGTTCCGGGCGAAGCGCTCTCCAACGTCATCATCACCCGCCTGCCCTTTGCCGTGCCGGATCATCCGCTCATTGAGGCACGCATTGAGGACATCGAAGCCAGCGGCGGCAATGCGTTCAGTGATTTCTCCCTACCGGAAGCCATCCTGAAATTCCGTCAAGGTGTGGGACGTCTCATCCGCACGAAGTCAGACAAGGGCATTGTGGTGATCCTTGATAATCGCGTGCTCACCAAGCGCTACGGCCAGGCATTTCTGGATGCGATACCGAAGTGTCCGGTGGAGATTGTATGATTGGAGCGCCGAGCTCCTGCTCGGCATATGTCCGTAAAGAATGGGAAACTCGCCGAGCAGGAGCTCGGCGCTCCAATCACTTCTGCTTCTCGAAATTCTCAGCCAGCGCGATGGCTTTGATCATCGCTTTGGATTTGTTCACGGTCTCCTGATATTCACCCTCGGGC
>CAZRGY010000758.1:0-1987 GCA_964599715.1 uncultured Verrucomicrobiota bacterium
ACCGCCCGGGCACATGGCGATGAAGCCGGGCAAGTTTTGATTCTCGGTGCCCAAACCGTATGTCAGCCATGACCCCATGCTAGGACGCGGCAAACGTGAGTCACCGCAGTTCAGCAACATCAAGGACGGTTCATGATTCGGCACATCGGCGTGCATCGAACGGATCACGGCAATGTCATCAATGCTCTCGGCGGTATGTTTGAACAACTCGCTGACTTCGATGCCGCTCTTGCCGTATTTCTGGAACTTGTAGGGAGAGCCAAAGGCAGCACCAGTGGGACGCTCGGTACGGCGTGACTTATCTCCAGGCAAAGGCTTGCCATGATATTGGTTCAGCAGCGGTTTGGGATCGAAAGTATCGACGTGGGACGGACCACCATTCATGAACAGATGGATGACGTGCTTGGCCTTCACCGGCCAATGCGGAGCACGCGGCATCAAGGGCGCGGCGGAATTGATAGCCACCGTCTCGGCAGAGGCGTTCAGTATGCCCGCTTTGCTCGCGACGGCTGCCAGGCCCATCGCCCCCATGCCCATGCCCATCCGTTGCAGGAAGCTGCGACGGGTCAGAAAGAGATGTTCCAGATTCGGTTTATGATGTCCCATACGACTAAAGTACTAGACGTCTACACCAGCCCATGTGTTCAACTCATTTGCTGGCTGACTCTTACACCAATCTACGTGCCAATCTCATGCTCGCAAGCACGCAATCATGCATTTTCCTGCTCTTACCGGCTAAAGGATGGAAAACACGGCTTGTAGTTTGCCTGCGAAAATCCCAGTTTAGTCCTAAGATCATGTTCACCAAATCTTTCCAAATCACGTTATTGCTGGTGGTTGCCGCTATCCTGAACCTCGGTTGCCAATCCCCAGCCACCAAAGTTGATGCCAATGGTTTCCGTTCCTTGTTCAATGGCCGAAACTTGGACGGTTGGGTCAATGTGAATTGTGCTCCGGAGACATGGTCTGTCACTAACGGGATGATTCACTGCACCGGCAAGCCGATTGGAGCGCTGCGCACCGAACGTCAGTATGAGAATTTTATCATGGAACTGGAATGGCGGCATCTGCGCACAGGTGGCAATGCCGGCATCTTTATCTGGTCCTCTCCCATCAGTTGGCCCGGGGTTCCTTTCCTACGTGCTATCGAGGTGCAGGTCTTGGAGAATGGCTATGGAAAATCCGACTGGTATACGACCCATGGCGATGTTTTCCCTATCCACGGATCGAAAATGGAGCCCTTTGGCCGCCACAATGGCATGCGCAGCTTTCCTTCTGAGGAACGGTCGAAACCCACACCTGAGTGGAACCACTATCGCATCGTGGCGACGAATGGCGTCTTGCGCCTTAGTGTGAACGGAAAGGAAGTTTCGGGAGGCAGCAATTGCAACTGGCGCAAAGGCTACATCGCCTTGGAATCCGAAGGTTCCCCGGTCGAGTTCCGTAACATCCGACTCATGGAATTACCCTCCACCGAGGTAGCACCCGAATTGGCTGCGCCTGAGGAAACGGACTGGGTCGCACTCTACAATGGTGTAGATCTGCGTGGTTGGGAATCAGCCGGTCTTGCCGCATGGCAGCCAAACGATTGGCGTTTACTCCTTAAACCCGACGGAGCAAACAATGCCCCCCTGCTCTCTTCTAAATCCTATCGTGATTTCGAACTCATCGTGGACTTCAAAACTCCGGACAACCTGCCCGCAAAAGGTGCGTTAGGAGGGATAGTTTACGGCGACAAAACGATGGTCAGCTTTGGCCCCAGCGATGCCCCGCTGGTCATTCCTCAAGACAAGCTGAAAGCCAAGACCTGGTATCGGGTGAAATTCGTCCGCGATTTCGAGCGCTACTCGGTTTACCTGAACAACGAGTTCATCGGCAAAACCACTTTGGATTTGCCACGCCGCGCACCAGTCGGTCTGGCTCGAGGTCTGTGCCCGGGCCGACGTCGATCGAGCCATCCGCGAAGGAGCGGCCGGTGCCGCCGCTC
>CAZRGY010000759.1:0-1978 GCA_964599715.1 uncultured Verrucomicrobiota bacterium
GGTCTTCAGGAAAGACTGCCAGTCATGGCTGCTGAACTGGCTGCCCTGGTCGGAATGGACGATGACCTCGCTCCCGGGCTGCCGGCGCCATACGGCCATCAGCAAGGCGTTGAGTGCCAGCTCACGATCCATGCGTGACCGCATCGACCAGCCGATGACCTGACGCGAGAAGAGATCAAGTACGACCGCCAGATACAGCCAACCCTCGTAGGTACGAATGTAGGTAATGTCGGTCACCCATACCTGGTTCGGCGCTTCGACATCAAATTCCTGTTGGAGATGATTCGGGGCAATGACCGATGGTCGCCCATAGCGGTGGCCTGGACGACGACGGTAGCCCGTTTGCGAGCGAAGTTTCTCGGCACTCATCAGACGATAGACGCGATGCTTTCCACAGGTCTCACCGACCTCGCGCAGATCGTCGGTAATCTTGCGGTAGCCATATACACCACCACTCTCCAGCCAGAACTGCTTGATCAGTCCGGTCAGGCGCAGATCTTCCTTGGCACGTGCAGACATCGGTGCTGCCCGCCAGGCGTAATAGCCGCTCGGATGCACTTTCACCATGCGACACATCGTGCGTACCGCGTGCTGCTCTTCATGATCACGGATGAAGGCGTACCTCACCGGGATTCCTTGGCAAAGTACGCTGCGGCCTTTTTTAGAATGTCGCGCTCCTCGGTGACTCGCCTCAACTCAGACTTCAGTCTCCGGATCTCTTCCTGCTGACCGCGGGCTTCAGCCCGCTCGGCTTCAGGCACACCAAATTGTTTGATCCACTGATACAGGCTGTGCTGGGAAATCCCCAGCCGCTTGGCAACATCCGCTGCCGAATGCCCCCTGTCCGTGACCTGTTTGACCGCTTCAATCTTGAACTCGTCCGGGTAACGCTTGCCGCTCATGACACCTCCTGTAGAAGCCAAAGTTTAAGGCTTCGGGGCGTCTACTAAACCCGGGGCGATTCGAATCTTGTGGCTGGCTATTGCCACGGACGCCAGACTGCGCGTCTTGAAGAAGCGCGCCACCCACAGCCACTTGTCTATGCGCATGCGCTCGTTGCTCATGCCTTGGGCTTTCTCAGCGGATTGAGCAGCGGGCGCAAACCGTTGTGATCCATCTCCTGCATCAGGACCAACAAGCGACCGATCTCCCCTTGCGGGAAACCCTCACGGGCAAACCAGTTGAGATAGTTGCCCGGCAGGTCGGCGATCAGCGTTCCCTTGTGCTTGCCGAAGGGCATTTCGCGGGTTACAAGCAACTCAATATCGGCGGGATTCAATACTCAAGCCCCAACCTGCTTCCCCGCCGTCTTGCTCTCCGGTTCACTCACTACAGCCAATGGCACTCTCATTTTTGCTGAAAGCTTTTCTGCCTGTAAATGCGTATAGCGCTTCAACATCTGCAGCGTTTTGTGACCGGATACGGCCGCCATTTCAAGCACCGAAAAGTCTCCGCGTTCAGCCAAGCGGGAGAGTGCCTCATGCCGCAGATCATGAAATGTGAAATCTTTGATCTTTGCACGCTGACAAGCGTACATGAACGCGTGATACAGGGTCATGCGCTCTACTGCGAGAATCACGCCCCCTTTTTTTGGGCGGGTTAGTTTTTTCAGGACATCGACCGCCTTGGGGGAAAGAGGAACTGCCCGAGGCTCTTCATTCTTGATTTTGTCTGGATCTCGTAGGAAAGCCAGGTTGCGCTTGTAATCAATGTCGCTCCACTCTAGCTGTAGCAACTCACCTTGGCGCATTGCTGTTTCCATCGCGAGCAACACAGCTGCGTTGAGGAATGGATTACGACTTGCCTCGCATTCGGCAAGGAGCTTTTCCATCTCCTTAGCATTCAACCTTCGGTCCCTACTCTTCCCCGATGAAGGCTTGCGGACCTTGTCGATCACATTCCCCCTCGGGAGCGTAATACCCAGTTCAGTCTCGGCATAACCAAGTATTTTAAAATACTTGGTTATGCCGAGACTGAA
>CAZRGY010000760.1:0-1977 GCA_964599715.1 uncultured Verrucomicrobiota bacterium
AAGCCCACTATTTACGTACCTAGCGATGAAACGCACGAGGTAGAGGGCTGGGTCGTTCAGGCACCAAGCATCAGCACGGAGCCCTTGGCTTACGATCGATCGGCTGCGCGGTTGGGGGTAGCCTACGGCGAGCTGATCGAGCATGGGTCAGGGCGCATTTCGCCTTCGGCTGTTACCGGCGCGGCTGTCGCTCAACTGAAGGTGAACGCTGCAGAGCCCATTCGCTATGGCAAGCGGTTAGCGGTCACTGGATGCGACGACTACGAACGCATCGGTACGGCGCTACACAGCTATTTAGCGTTGGATTTGCATGCGGCTACTGCAGCGCGAAAGACTGAGTTGGCCACAGCGGTATTGACGGCGCATGGCCTCAGCGAGCATCTCGCGGTCGAGGACGTGGTGGCTCAAGCCGATGCCTTCTTTGAAGCCGTGCGCGGGCGATGGCCGGGTGCCAAACTTGCGTGCGAGGTTCCTGTGCGCCGATGGGCGGATGGCGTGCTGGCCAATGGGTTCATCGACATGTTGGTCGATACGGGTGCCAGCTTTGCAGTGATCGATCACAAGACTTTTGCGGGCAGCACAGCCCAAGTCGGAGAGCGCTTGGCAAAGTATGGAGCTCAGATTCATGCCTATCAGCGTCTCGTTACTGAAGCTACTGGTAAGTCCGCTGGCGAAGGAGCGGTAAATTTCTTTATACTGGGTGAGCTCTGGCCGCTCCAGGTGCAGCCATTGGCAGACAGGGGTTAGATTCCATGCGCGATTACAAAGACGTAGTGCGACAGTTTTATGAGGTGGTCAAGGATCTCTGCGCCAGTGGTGCCAGCATGGACGATGCGCGCTTGATTGCGGCTCAATTGGTTGGGCGTGCTGCAAAGTCCCTGCCGGTTGATCTTCTGACGCTAAAGAGCCAGGACTACGTTGTCGCCTATCGCTTCCGGGGGACGCGCGTGGATGTGCAAAAACTTTGGGTTGCAGCACCGACAAGATCGTCGGGAGAGCAGTTGAAGGTGCAGATTCAGGCCCGCGTGCAGCATCGTATTGAACCATTGGAGCTCAAGAGCGATCAAGCCTTTCGCCTGGTGGCACTTATGGCGATGAAGTTTCGCGACTACGAGCGCGACGTCGGTAATGGGTTTTCCGCGGGCGAGATTGAGGACTATGAGGGTGACATGGCTGGGCGCCTGCAGGCTATGGGCTATAAGATTAGTCGACCGAGCATTACCACTGTCGAGCTGATGCGTACCCTCAAGAACAAGTTTGCGGATGTCTTGCATCTCGAGAACTTCATCTCGGACGCTCGCACTCAACGCGGCTACCGACTGGAGATCCCCGCTCATCACCTAGCATTTACCCAATCCGCGGCCGAGTTTCTGAATCAGATCGCCGAAGGTGCGGTGGATCGTTGGTTCGAGCGCTACCAGATGAGTATGTCGGTGATTTCCCAGGAGGCGGAGCAGGATTCTCCCATCTAGTTCCGTGACCCTAGGTTTTATTAGTCCTTTCAGGACCATGCCGCCGTCACTTTTCCCGATTTGATGGCCAACTCCAAAATCGACAACTCCCCGACAAGTCCTTTGTAGGGCGGATGATGGTCATTCGCCGATTCCTAAGGAGGACTTGTTATGAAAGTTTTCTATAGCCCAGAAATGTTGGCGGATATCGGGCGACACACCTCTCCAAGTAGTATGAAGCCAAAAGCGGTCGCGGAGGCGATGTTAGCTCAGAAGTTCGACGTAACACTGGTCGAGCCAGAGCCCGTTACCACGGACGACTTCTGTCGTGTCCATGATCGGGACTTCGTCATGGGGATTTTGTCGGGTGAGCGGTCCAACGGCTTTGGTAATCGGTCGCAGGATGTTATCCGGAGTTTGCCGTACACATCAGGCTCACTACTATCGGCCGCGAAGGCTGCTATTCAGGAAGGCGGTGTTACCTGCTCGCTATCCTCTGGTTTCCATCATGCTGGGTATCGAAATG
>CAZRGY010000761.1:0-1975 GCA_964599715.1 uncultured Verrucomicrobiota bacterium
GTTGGTGGAGCGCACGCTGGCCTCGCCGCATTTCGGTGAGCGTTGGGGGCGGCATTGGCTGGATGTGGCGGGTTACGCGGATTCCGAAGGCATCACCGCTTCGGATGCAGTGCGCAAGCATGCGTGGAAGTATCGCGATTACGTCATCAAAGCTTTCAACGAGGACAAGCCGTTCAACGAATTCATCGTGGAACAGCTCGCGGGGGATGAGTTGCTGAAGCCGCCCTACAAAGATCTTTCACCTGCGGAACAGGAAAGACTTGTGGCGACCGGTTTCCTCCGCATGGCACCAGACCCGACCGGTTCCGGTGCGCCGGACCAGAAGGTAGCGCGTAACCAAGTGGTGACGGATACGGTGAAGATCGTTTCCACCTCGCTCTTGGGCATGACCGTGGGTTGCGCTGAGTGCCATGACCACAAGCACGACCCGATTCCGCAGGCAGATTTCTACCGACTACGGGCGGTGTTCGAGCCCGCATATGACTGGAAGAACTGGAAGGTGCCGAATGCACGGTTGGTCTCCTTGATGACGGACGCCGAACGCGCCGAAGCCGCCCGGATCGAAGTGGAGGCGAAGAAGGAAGATGCGGCGCGGTTGAAGAAGCAGGAGGAGTTCATCACGGAAATCCTGGAGCTGGAACTGGCCAAGCGGGAGGAGGCTTTGCGGGAACCGTTGCGCGTGGCGTATCGCACCCCGGCAGCCAAACGCACGCCAGAACAGGTGAAACTCTTGAAGGCGCATCCCACGGTGATGAATCTCTCACCGGGCTCGCTCTATCTCTACAAGCAGAAGATGGCGGATGAGTTGAAGAAGATGGCCGATGAAGCCGCGAAGGTGCGGGCGCAAAAGCCGAAGGAAGATTTCATCAGCGCGCTCACGGAACCGGTCGGGAAGATCCCGGTGACGCAGGTGTTTTACCGCGGTGACTTTGACCAGCCCCGGGCGGCGGTCAAACCCGGCGATCTCTCCGTGCTGGCCTCTTTGCGCAAAGTGGACGTGGCAGAAGATGACCAAGCGCTACCCACCTCGGGCCGACGGCTGGCGTATGCGAAGGAATTGACGGATGGCAAACATCCGCTGACGACACGGGTCTTCGTGAACCGGGTCTGGCTGCATCATTTCGGGCGAGGGCTGGTGAATACTCCCGGGGATTTCGGTATGCACGGTGATACTCCAAGCCACCCGGAACTGCTCGATTGGCTGGCGAATGAGTTTGTGAAGGAGGGCTGGAGTGTGAAGAAGCTGCACAAACTCATCATGACTTCCACGGCGTACCGGCAAGTCTCGACCCGTGATCCCAAGAAGGACCGCATCGACGGCGAGAACAGGTTGCTCTGGCGGATGAATGTCCGGCGATTGGAAGCGGAAGTGATCCGGGATTCCCTGCTGGCGGTGAGCGGGAAACTGAACCCGAAACTCTTCGGCGAACCGGTACCGGTGATGGAAGATGAAGCGGGTCAGGTCGTCGTGGGCATCGACACGACTGACACTGCTGGCCGTCCTTCAGGCAAGGTCATCCCGTTGAACGGGGAAGAGTTTCGCCGCAGTCTGTATATCCAGGTGCGCCGTTCCAAGCCGGTGGGTTTGCTGGAAGCCTTTGATGTCCCGTCCATGGAGCCGAACTGTACCATCCGCAACGCCTCTACGGTGGCACCGCAATCGTTGGCCTTGATGAACGGCGAGTTCACGCTGGAACAGGCGAAGAACTTTTCCGAGCGCGTAGAGAAAGAAGCGGACAAGGATGCACAGGTGGAGCTCGCGTGGAAGATCGCTTTCGGCGCATCTCCCAGCATGGCGGAAGTGATGCAGGCGAAGGCGTTTTTGGCCAAGCAGACAAAGCATTTTATGGCGAATCCGCCGCCAGCACCGGCTGCTCCCAAAGGCAAACCGGCGCCCGCGGCTCCCACGGCGGAACATCTCGCCTTGGAAAGCTTCTGTCAGGTCCTGATCAGCGCGAACCGGTTCTTGTATGTG
>CAZRGY010000762.1:0-1974 GCA_964599715.1 uncultured Verrucomicrobiota bacterium
ATCCAGTAGCCCGAAGTGCTTCAGTGCTGCCGCGCGGCCAAGCACTGAACTACTAGTTTGGTTGAAGCCCCAATGAGAGGCCAGCGATTTAAGGTTGGTCTCATGATTGCGGTCATTTTTCCAAATGGTAGCGGCTCTCTCTAGGGCTTCTTTTAAATCAGTCGCCGGGTAGGCGGGGCTGCGCATCCTTTTTTTTGATACAGACGACAGGTCATTGCTCATGGAGCAACTTTGCCATCAACCAGCCTAGAGTCAATCATTTTACAAAATATTTTACAGTATTTTACAATTTCCGCTTGCACTGTAAGATTGTTAGTGTATTTATTTAATCAGTTTTTGTTGTCCCGTCGGCGTTTTGTGACAGGAATTGATGATGATTTAAATCTATGCCAGCCGTATCATACTTTCAGGTGGTGGCACTTGATCCCGCGATTCACCGCCGGGACCGGTTTTCTTGCGAGTCCCCGGATCTGACCGATTTTATGTGTACGCGAGCGCGCAAAGAAGCCAAGGCCAAGGCTTCTGCCTGTTTTGTTGCTGTACCGGTGGTTGATACGGGATGTATCGCCGGATATTACACCTTATCTGCCACCAGCATACGTTTGGGGAAAATACCGGAAGACGTGACCAAAAAACTGCCCCGTTACCCAGACATGCCAGCCACCCTCTTGGGGAGGTTGGCACGTGATTTGAACTTCAAAGGACAAGGGGTGGGCAACCTTCTGGTGGCGGATGCTTTGGAGCGAGCCTATCAGAACAGCTCGGTCATCGGCTCAATCGCAGTCGTAACCGATCCTAAAGATGAACGGGCAGCAAAGTTTTATGCAGCGTTTGGTTTCAAACCCTTGGATGAACAGCGGTTGTTCATCCCTATGAAGACGATCGCGGACTGGCTGGAATCAAGCAATCGATAAGCTTCAACGCGTGACTTTGGCACGATGCTCTTTGAGCGCCTTGCGCAATCGGGCCGGAACAGCAGGAGCGGGCTTCAACAGGGCCTCCACAAAACGCTTGGATTGGGCGGCATTCAAGTGGATTTCGTCAGCATCAGAAACGACCCGGCGAGCCACATCCCGTGCATGGGTGATGACAAAGGTGGCTACCGACATCCCTTGGAGAGCGGCGGCACGGGACAGCAATTCCTTGTCGTTCCCGCTTACACGGGCGACCAGTCTGGCAGCGCGACGTTCTTTGATGGCTGTTACCATGTGACACAATGTGTGCCAGATAGGCACACATTTCAACTCCATAGTTTATCTCTCAAAAATGGTGGCCGCTTTTGGATAGCGAGCGGGCAGTTCAGGACTTTAAGGGTGGGAAACAGGGATTCCATATCGGCTTCGTTGAAATGGCCGTTTTTGAGGCTGGTGGATTGGACGGTCACGAGCAGATAGCCGCCGGGGACGGTGAAGGTGTAGCTTACACTTTTGAAGGTGAGATCGCCCCGTGTGCAGACGGACACGCTTTTATGACCGGTGACCGGGCCAAACTGGACAGGTTGCAAGGTGGCAGTTCCTTCATTCTGCCGAGAAAGAAGGTGCTGATCTTGCTTAAACTGCTCAGCGTGACGCAGGATGTCTTCATGGTGTTGCGGATAGAGGACAAGCAGCCGTTTCTTCCATTTCACACTCCAGCAACCGTGCTCTTTAGTCACCTTGGCATCTGGCGGAAGTTCCATGTGAGCCTCACCGCGCTCAGGGGGAGAGGTGTCCGCTTCCGCGAAGAGGATTTCCATGGCATCTGGAAGGATGGGTAGAATGAAATGCAGAGGAGCGTGGTCCGTTCCGCTGGTAGACAACCACTGCTCCAGTTCGGCGGTGTCTTGCTGGAGGGCGGCGAGGATTTCGGTGTCGCTCAGGCCTTTGATGCGTTTACGGACGGCTTTACGCAGAGGGCCGAGATCGGTGTCTTCGAGGACGGCATCGGCCGGCAGCGCAGCGACGTTACCGTGACCGCCGTGGTGCCGCTCAGCAA
>CAZRGY010000763.1:0-1971 GCA_964599715.1 uncultured Verrucomicrobiota bacterium
GCATCGCGCAACCACTCCCGCGCCGGTTTCCCTTCTGTATCGGCTTTAAGTGCAGCCCCGCTAAAGACAAAGAACGAACCATCTTGCACGCCCGCAGTCGCCAGCATTCGACCAGTTCCCGGCAACGGCTCCAGCTCCTGCCACCCTCCTTCAATCTTCGTCATGTCCAGCGCCCAAAGTGTCTTCAATGCCTCCGTAGAACCCGGCGTCTCGATCCCTCCCGCCACATAGATCGTATTCTTCAGCAACGCTCCCGACATGTTCGCACACGGCTTCGGTAATGGCGGTAGCGTCGTCGTCTTCAGCTCACCACTTACCCATTCCAGCCGAAAGACCTCCGCATGATGTCCATTCGCGTCACTGCCGCCGATGCAGATGATTCCTTCCTTCGTGCTGATGCTCACGCCATATCCGAGCGGCATGGGCAGCTTGCCGATCGCTTTCCATTCGCCATCCGGCTTCTCCAACGCATACACCGTGTCATACCAGATCTTCGTGCCGCCTTCCCACGGCTTCTTGTCCGGAAAATTCGCTCCACCCGCCACGATCAACGCCCCGTTGTGCACCCCGGCGAACATCGACGCGAACCCTTCCTTGTCCGGCAGGTTCGGCAGCTTGTTCCATTTCAAGACCTCTGGTGGCGTATCCGCCATTCCGGCAGCCGGGGACAACATCAGCAGGGCCATGACGATAAAATGTTTGAGCCAACGCATGGAGTTCCATGCCGGTGCGGGATGCGATGTCTTCAGAGAATGGCTCACGTTAAGTATCCGTTTATTTGCGCTTTTTCTTAGGTGGCGGCGTATATTCGGGCTGGCTGGCATAATAGGCCGGATTTCGCGCGGGCATCTGCGCCCCCACTTCTCTGCGCCAGGCATGCAAGGTCTTGCGCAGTTCATTCCGTTTCTCCGGCATCTTCACCGCCAGATCGTTTTGCTCACCGATATCGTTCTTCAAGTCATAGAGCTCCACGCGCATGTCATCATGGAACTCGAGTAATTTGAAATCCCCTTTCCGCACCGCACTGTATGGCGTGGTGCCGCCTTGCTGATAGAGTTGATAATGCGGGTAATGCCAGAAAAGCGCGTCTCGTTTCAATGATCCATTCTGACGCAACAACGGCACCAAACTCACCCCGTCCGGCTTATGGCCCGCGACATCTTTGACCCCGGCCATCTCGAGGATGGTCGGATAGATATCCATGCTGATGACCGGCGTTTCGTTCTGGCTGCCCGCCTTGGTGACGCCCGGCCAGTAAACGATCATCGGCACCCGCGTGCCTCCTTCGTAGCAAGACCCCTTGCCCACTCGTAAAGGAACGTTGGAGGTCGTGGGCAAATGCCCGCCATTGTCCGAAGTGAAGATGATGATGGTCCGTTCACTCAGCTTCAATTCCTCGAGCTTGCGCCGCAACATCCCGACCGCATCATCCATGCTCTCGACCATGGCCGCATACACGGGGTTCTGGTGATTCTTTCCGGGCTTCACTTCATTGCGATACTTGTCCACCACCGCTTGCTTGGCCTGGATGGGCGTATGCACGGCGAAGTGCGGCAGATACAGGCAGAACGGCTTGTCTTTGTGTTGCTCCACAAAACGCACGGCCTCCGCACCCATGCGATCGGTCAGGTATTCCCCTTGGGGGCCCTCTGACAATGTGCTGATCTGGTAGGGCGCGAAGTAGCCCTTCAACGGCGAGCCCGCCTCCGTCCCCGCCACATTGATGTCAAACCCATGCTTCTCCGGATAATACGCCTCCCCACCCAGATGCCACTTACCGATGCTTGCTGTGGTATATCCCGCCGCCTTGAAGGCATCGGCAAAAGTCGGCTCGTCTAGCGAAAGGAACTTCGTCCAGTCCGGCACCAGCAGCTTGGGATTGCCCGGCGGACGCCCCGGTATCCAATCCGTGACATGCAAGCGCGCCGGATACTTGCCCGTCACCAACGCCGCCCGAGTCGGCGAACACAC
>CAZRGY010000764.1:0-1966 GCA_964599715.1 uncultured Verrucomicrobiota bacterium
TCGGAAGCCGCCTTGAAGCAAGCCACCAGCACCCAGACCGGTGATATCAAGACCGGCTTCGTGGATGGCATGAGCTTTGGCTTCGGTTTCGCCGTCGTGAAGGAGCCGATCGCCGTGACCGGGATGCTCTCCAAGGGCACCTACGGCCATGGCGGTGCTTACGCCACCCAGAGCTGGGCGGATCCGAAAAAGAATCTCATCCTCATCCTGATGCTCCAACGTGCCGGTCTGCCGAACGGGGACAACTCGGATATGCGAAAGGCATTTCAAGAGGCCGCAGTGGCAGCGGTGCGGGACTAAGGATGAATGGTTTGATTCCTTTTTCACTCCTTCGCACTTGCCAGCGGCCCGGGTTTAGCTTCAATGGCGACAATGAAGCTTATCGCCCGTTCTCTTTTGGCCATGCTGTCCCTGACAGCGGCCGTCAATCTTATGGCTGCGGACAAACCGGTCGGCACCAGCAAAGATTTCAAAGGCCCCGTGGGCCTGCAATTGTACAGCCTGCGCGCGCAGTTCACCGCCCATGGTGTGCCCGCCGGCTTGAAACAGACCAAGGACTACGGCTTCCAGATCGTGGAGACCGCTGGCACCTACAATCTCGCCCCGGAGAAATTCAAGGCCCTGCTCGATGAATACGGTCTGAAACCGGTGAGCGGCCACTTCTCTTACGACCAATACAAGAAGGACCCTGAAGCCGTGGCCAAAGACGCCAAGGCGCTCGGCTTGGAATTCGCCGGCTGCGCCTGGATCCCACACAAGGATGTCTTCGACGAAACCGAGGCGCGCGACGCCATCGCGGTCTTCAACAAAGCGGGCGAGGTCTTGAAGAAGCACGGTATCAAATTCTTCTACCACATCCACGGGTATGAGTTTCACCCGTATCGGAACGGCGGCACCTTGCTGGACCTCATCATGAAAGAGACGGACCCGAAGCTCGTCTCCTACGAGATGGATGTCTATTGGGCGGTGCATCCCGGTCAGGACCCGGTGGCATTGCTCGAGAAATACGGCAAACGCTGGCAACTCATGCACATCAAGGACAAGCGCAAGGGTGCCCCGAGCAGCATGGACGGACGCTCCGATGTGAAGAATGACGTGACGGTGGGCACCGGCCAGATGGATTGGCCCGCCATCCTCAAAGCTGCCAAGAAAGCCGGCGTGAAATACTACTTCATCGAGGACGAATCCCCCGTGGTGAACGAACAGATCATCCCGAGCTTGCGCTACCTCGAGACAGTGAAGTTCTAAACGAACTATACATTTAAAAAGCAAACGGCAGGACTGTGATGGTCCTGCCGTTTATTATTATTCAAGCTAAGTTACTTCACCACTTCCACCTGCGCCTCTTCCTCCGTTCCCGTCGTCTTTTCCTTCCCTGTCACGATGGCCCACCACGCGGCGAACGCGCGCTTGATGTCATTGATGATCAGGTAGCACGACGGCACGATGAGTAATGTCACTGCCGTGGAGAACATCACGCCGAAGCCCAGCGAGATGGCCATGGGGATGAGGAACTGCGCCTGCACGCTCTTCTCCAAAATCAGCGGTGTCAAGCCAGCGAAGGTCGTCAGTGATGTAAGCAGGATCGGGCGGAAGCGTTTCACTCCAGCCGCCCTCGTCGCTTCGTCCAGGCTCATGCCTTTGTCCCGCGCGCGATTGATGAAGTCCACCATCACCAGACTGTCATTCACCGCCACACCCGCGAGCGCCACCAGGCCGAACATCGAGAGCACCGTCAGCGGCATCCCCATCACGATATGCCCGATGACCGCGCCCACAAACCCGAACGGGATCGCCGTCATCACGATGAGCGGATACAGATACGACCGCAACGGGATGCCGATGAGCGCAAAGATGAGGAACAGCGCCAGCATGAAGCCGCGTCCCAATCCCTCCATCGTCTCGTTCTGCTCGCGCTTCTCGCCTTCGTAATCGTAACGCAGACCCGGATAGTTCGCCGCGATGA
>CAZRGY010000765.1:0-1963 GCA_964599715.1 uncultured Verrucomicrobiota bacterium
TTATTGGTGAAGGGCACTTTGAGGTCGAGCAGGAACGCCAGGACGCACATGTCGTAATCTTCCAGTCGATCCAGGAGACATGCCGCTTTGCTCTGAGCCGTGCGACCTTGCCGCCGCGGATGTCGCTTCCGGCCCTTGGCGAGGATCGCGTGATAATCATCGAGGATTTTGTCAAACTTTCGGTCACTGGGCAGGCCGAACTGTTCGCGCCACTGTTTTTGGCGAAGGAGAAAATCGCTTAATTCCGCCGCCCACGCCTCACCATTTTCCTCGGCTTGAAATTTCAGTTCCCGCAAGTGGTGCTCGTTGCAGAAGACGTGGGTGCAGTTCTCATAGCGCAAGTAGGGAGCGAAGTGATCGTGCATGGCCCATCCCTCAAAGCGCGGCAGGATGCCAAATTCATCCATCGCCTCGCTTCCCCGCTTGGGGTGGATTCCATAGAATGTGAGTTCGTCGGTGGAAGCGACGTGGAGCCAATGGAGCTTTGCCGCCACGCGAACGCCGCTTTCGTCAAAGTGGACGAGCGCTTCGCGAACCAATCGTTCGGCCAAGTCCTTCTCAAACTCCTGCAGGTTGTGATGGATGCGGTCGTTAGCCGCGACCACGGTGGCTTCGCTGAGCGGCTGCCCGAAGATGTCTTCGACCAAGCGCCCCAGGCGATCAAAAGGGATCAGGTGCTCGACGTTCAAATAGCTCTGCACCGCCTTGAAACGCGGACCATACTGCGCCGGAGCGCGGATTTCGGACGGAAACTGCGCCCGCACCAGCTTCCCGGAAACCGGACAGCGTTTGATCTCCGCGCAGTGCTCCGTTACCTCCAGGAGCTTGTCTGGCAGATCAAAGACTTGGCGCCGTTCGTAATCGACGATCGGCTCACGTCGAAGCGAACGGCCGCGGCAACGCCCGCAAGGACACTTGTCCAGCGGATGCACCACTGAGTGGTCCGGCTTGGCGACCTGCTGGAGGGTTTGGCCGGTGTGGCCGTTTTGACCGCCGGGCTTCCTTCCGCTTTTGCTTCGGAGGGATTTGGGCTCCGGTTTGGACAAACCATCGCTTGAGGGCGGTTTGCTGCTATTGCGGCTGTTCTTGGCCAGCTGTTCCTTCAGTTCTTTGACTTTCGATTCGAGTTGCTGCACTCGGGCTTCCAACTCCAGGACGAGGTCAACCAGGGCCTCCGGCAGTTGCTTGGCCAACTTGAGGAGTTCATCCCGGCGAGTCATGAACATAACCTCCGGCGGAAGCTCCTGCGCAGCGGAAAGACGAACACCAACTTCGGCGCAACGCTGATGCGATTCCATCGGTCCTGCCGGGTGCGTCCGGTGGTCTGGCCCAGACAGATCCAGTTGGCCGCCCGGTAACATCCGCCATCAAAGCGCGAGGTGTCGACGAACGTTTCAACCAGTTCGAGAGGACGGGAGTATTTGGCCTGCCAATCGTCACCGATTCGCCGCATCACCCGACTCAGGACGTGACTGGCCAACAACGGCACGCGGACCCAAGGCAAAATCAGAAATCGCGTGTTGTTTGTGATCCGTTGAAGGCAGGCTTCCCGCTCGGTGGCGCTCCATCCAATGAAGTCATCTCGGGCGGCACACTTCCAGGCTGCCGAACCGAACAATAGGCAGGCCAGCGGGCGGCTGTGGCGGTCCAACACCAGATACTTGAGGTTCAATCCCACCGGGCTGGTGTGACTCAGATAGTGATATTGGTTGAGGAGGCAGTCGTAGAGAGGAAGATCCTCGGGGCATTGGCTGAGTTCGCGGATCTCCAGGGGCGTTAGATCTCGCAGGGAGTCGCTGATCGGCTCGGTGGCATGGTCAACGGCCTGGACCTTCTTGTGGCGCATCCGATTGGGAGATGCGCAGCGCTTGGGAGGAAGCTTAATCCAGCCACGGGCCTCAAGTTTGCCCAGCAGCGTGCGCGCCGCCATGTCCTTGATTTGTCCGGTAGGATCGCGCCAATC
>CAZRGY010000766.1:0-1954 GCA_964599715.1 uncultured Verrucomicrobiota bacterium
GACTACAGCCTGAAAGTGGAAAACCTCCCCAAAGCCCCGGCCAAGGCCGGACAGATGGATCTCTTTGGTGAAGGAGGTGACGCTTGAGCGAGGACAGCCAGGAGCCGAGGTCTGAAATCATTCTCTACCAGACGGAGGATGGCCGCACACGCTTGGAAGTGCGCTTTGAGGCTGAGACGCTGTGGCTCTCCCAGGCGCTGATGGCAGAGCTTTTTCAGACGACGCCGCAGAACATTACCCTGCATCTGAAAGCACTCTTTGCGGAGGGGGAAATCGAAGAGCGGGCAACTTGTAAGGATTACTTACAAGTTCGCCAGGAGGGCTCGCGGACAGTGCGACGCAAGGTTCGGCACTACAATCTGGAGGCCGTGCTGGCCGTAGGGTACCGGGTGCGCTCCACTCGCGGCACCCAGTTCCGCCAATGGGCAACGGCGCGCCTGCAAGAATACCTGGTGAAGGGCTTCACCATGGATGACGAGCGGCTGAAGAACCCGCCTGGGCCTGGAGTGCCGGATTATTTCGATGAGTTGCTGGAGCGCATCCGGGACATCCGGGCCAGCGAGAAGCGGATGTATCTGAGGGTGCGCGAGATTTTCGCCCTTGCGGCGGATTACCAGACCAAGGAGGCGGACACGGCGAAATTCTTCCAGATCATCCAAAACAAGCTGCACTTTGCCGCCACGGGCAAGACGGCACCGGAACTGATCCAAGAGCGGGCCAACCATGCCCTGCCGAACATGGGCCTAAGCACCTGGAAAGGCGCGCTGGTGCGCAAGACCGATGTGACCGTGGCGAAGAACTACCTGAACCCGGAGGAAATCGAAGAACTCAACCGGATTGTGGTGATGTTCCTGGACTATGCCGAGGATCAGGCGAAACGCCGGAAACAGGTCTTCATGAGGGACTGGCAGGAAAAGCTGGACGGTTTTCTGGTCTTCAATGAACGCCGCGTCCTGCCGGATGCCGGGAAGCGCTCACGAGAACAGGCGGACACCCATGCGCTGAAAGAATATGCCCGTTTTGAAGAACGGCGGCGTGCCCTCGAAGAAGCGGAGACCGAGAAAGCCATCCGCGAACTGGAACAGACGGCGAAAAAGCTTCCTAAAAAGAAATGAACCGAAACGTCAACGCCATTTCCGGCCGCCTGAGCCTTCGCAAACCGCAGCGTGACTCGCTGGAGTTGCTGCACCGCCTGACCGAGCTGCTCGACTGGACCCAGGGCAGCGCCAAGAAGGCGCTGGACCTTGAAGCCGCGCTGGCGGCGATTCGCACGGAGTTCCCCACCGTCTCCGACTTTGAGCGTGAGTTTGCCTCGCTCTGCTTTGCCCTCGCCACCGGCGTGGGCAAGACGCGACTCATGGGGGCCTTCATCGCCTACCTGCACCTGGAGCACGGCATCAACAATTTCTTCGTCCTGGCCCCGAACCTGACGATCTACAACAAGCTCATCACCGACTTCACCCCGAACACACCGAAATATGTCTTCAAAGGCATTTCGGAGTTTGCCACGGATGCGCCGGAGATCATCACCGGGGATGATTATGAATCGAAGGCAGGCACGCTCTTTGACCAACTGCTTCGCTGCAAGATCAACATCTTCAACATCAGCAAGATCAACAGCGAGGTGCGCGGCG
Organism: uncultured Verrucomicrobiota bacterium; assembly: GCA_964599715.1. Classification (GTDB taxonomy): domain Bacteria; phylum Verrucomicrobiota; class Verrucomicrobiia; order Limisphaerales; family JAEYXS01; genus JAEYXS01. Next base: position 1,635 of record CAZRGY010000766.1, read on the forward strand.
GGAAGTCCCCGCGCATCAAGCGGCTGAGCGAATACATCGGGGACAGCTACTTTGAGTATCTGGCGAACCTGTCGGACCTCGTGCTCCTCATGGACGAAAGCCACCGCTACCGCGCCAGCGCCGGGGTGCGAGCCATCAACGAGTTGAAGCCGATTCTGGGGCTGGAGCTGACGGCCACCCCTTACTCGGGCACCACCACACAGAACCGCGTGTTCTTCAAGAACGTGGTCTATGACTATGCTCTGGGCCGGGCGATGGATGATGGATTTGTCAAAGAGCCTGCGGTGGTGACGCGCAAAGACTTCACGCCACAAGGCATG
>CAZRGY010000767.1:0-1952 GCA_964599715.1 uncultured Verrucomicrobiota bacterium
TGGTGTGTTCCAATTGCTGGCCGGACCGTTGCAACCGTCCAAACCGACGGCGATCCGAACGGAAGCGGCGAAGCTGCTTGCGGGCGCAGCGTTGAATGCGGAGCAACTGGTCGCACTGGCCAAGCTGCTGCCGCAATGCGGGCCGGTGGACTTGCCGATCCTGGTCGCCGCATTCAATCGCAGCAAGGATGCCGGGGTGGGGGAGGCGTTGGTGAGCGGGTTACAGAGTGCGCGTGGGTTGAATAATGTGAAGTTAGCCGATCTGGCCAAATTGTTGCGGGCTTATCCTGAGCCGGTATTGAGTGCGGCGAACAAGCTGCTGGCTGAGTTGGAGCAACAGTCAAAAGAGCAAGCCGGGCGACTGGCCGAGTTGGAGAAATCCATCAGTGGTGGCGATGCGTCGCGTGGGCAGGAGGTCTTTTATTCAGCCAAGGCGGTTTGCTCGACGTGTCATCGGGTGCAGATGCGTGGTGGTCAGGTGGGGCCGGATCTCTCGCAGATCGGGCGCATCCGCACGGAGCGCGATTTGTTGGAAGCCATCCTGTATCCCAGTGCCAGCTTGGCGCGTGATTTTGAGTCTTACACAGTGAACACGAAGGACGGTGAAAGCGTGTCAGGTGTCATTCAAAAGGAGACTTCGGACGTAGTTCAACTCGCGGGCTCTACTGGTCAGCCTATGGTGATTCCACGCAATACCATCACTAGCATCACGCCCAGTTCCATCTCCATCATGCCGCAAGGGCTGGATCAAGCATTGTCCGCCCAAGAACTAAAAGACTTGGTGGCGTATATGCGGAGTTTGAAGTGAGGGAAGGGTAGACGCGAATTCCACTAATTTTCACGAATCGGGAAATCGAGCACAGCACTCTTTAGTGCGCGGCAGGGACAATCACGGTCTTATCATGCGTGCCGGTCCAGGAAATCATCTCCACGGTGGTGATGCCACTGCGGGAGGGTGAGGGGAGGATGTTAGGAGTGTCCAAACTGGAGCCGCACAAGATGCCGTGCCGATACCATTTCTTGATGACAATCCGGTCGGTAAGCAAATCACGGATGTAAGCGATGGCGCGGTCGATGTGTTCATCCGTGCCGGTGTGTTCGTAATCCATGAAGTGGACGTAGCAAGCGCGAAAGCCGATGGTGATCTCCTCGATGTCCGTGGCGATGTAGAGGCCGGGTTCATCACTCGGTAGCGGCTGGGGCATGCGAAGCTGGAGAGAGCCTTCCGGTGCGCCGGGGCTGTTATCCACATGGGCAAATTCTTCGAGCTGGGGCAGGGCAGCAAAGATGGCTTCCGCGGCCCGTCGCGAGTAGGGATTCAGGCTTTCCAGCAATGAACCTTCCTGGCTCATGTCTGAACCTAACACAGTTTCTTTGTTGGTGTCGATTCGGTCGGCCATGGCTTGCCACGGGTTGACGGAAAATCCGACGGCCATCGTCGTTGTCATTCGCTGCATTGCTTCGCCCTCGTTCCGCAGCTATCCTCCTCGCCAGACACAATGATTTCTTCAAGGGTCGCAGTAATAGCTGGCATATTTGCAATAGCGGGAATCGTGCCAACGATGCTGGGGGGCTGTGCCGCCACCCCGGACCCGGGTGCTTCACCACAGAAACAGCCAGCCAGTGTGCGGACTGGTGGCGAGATTTTTACATCTTGCCTCCTGTGCCACAGCACGCAGGAGATGCAGCGGGGGCCGATCATAGATGGGCTGCCAGCGTGGTCGGTGGAGCTGCAGTTGAAGAAGTTTCGCGATCGCATCAGGGGGGGTAATCCAGACAATAAGTCGGAGCTGCTCATGGGCGCGGGCGAGAGCATCCTGCAAGATGATGAAGAGATACGGCGCGTGGCGGAGCATATCGCCAGTCTGCCGCCGCAGGCCCATCTCCTGACCGTTCGGGGGGACAAGAACCGGGGCAAGCTCATCTACCTGCAGTGCGCCAACTGCCACGGA
>CAZRGY010000768.1:0-1648 GCA_964599715.1 uncultured Verrucomicrobiota bacterium
GGAGTTGGTCTTGCAACAGGCGCGGAAGACGGCCGACCTGATTACCCAACAGAATCAACTGGTGAATAATTTGCGGTTGGCGCAACATCTCGCCGGCCAACAATTGGCCTATTGGCAGGCAAACTTGGCCAATCTGCAAGCTGAGCGGGCGCGGCCTCGCCAAGAGGCTTCAAGTTGTGGGCGGCGAGCTGCTCATTGATGAAGGCATCAATTGGGTTCGTTGTTCCTGGTGATGGCAGCGCCGGCCGCTTCACCGGCTTGAACGGCTCCCAGGCATAGCGTTTCAGAAAAGTTGCCAGCGCCTGCTCCTTCTCTGGAAGCCCGGCCAGCGAATCCGGCTTCACCTTCGCATCACCTGGATGCCCGCCGAGCAGGATCTCCGCCAGATTCGGCACGCCATCGGCATCGCTGTCGGCATTCGCCACCTGTTGCAGCCGCTCCGGCAGCGGTGTTTTCTTGCCGAGCGCGGCCAGTTCCTTGCCAAACCCGTTGTGCGGAAATTCCTCCAAGCTCTCCGGCGCGTGATTCGAGGACGGCAGATGGCAGAGCGTGCAGTCCGTGAGCTTTGCGGGCAGGAAATGCTCAAAGTGGTTCGCCGCCGCCTTTTTGTTCGCCGGTGTCGCCATCGCCGTGCCATGCGCGAGCACCAGCATCAGGGCGATCTGGAGAAAAGGTTGGAGAGGTTGATGAGTCGGTCGTTGCACATCGTTCACTACGAACCTCAACCTCTCCATATTGCCCTCCATTCCGTCACTTTGACTGGGCGGAGTTCAATCCGCCCACCGCCTGCATGTAAAACGGCCAGTTGTCATCGCCGAGCGTCTCCAAGACAAGATTGGGATTGTGCGGAATGCCGGGAGGTTGCGCATGCGTAGGCCGCTGCGCAGCTTGTCGGCGTTTTGCCCCACGATGCGCTACAGGTGCTCTGCGACTGGAAATACGCATGTCGTCGGCATAAATGATGCCGAGCACCCTATCCCGCTCATGGGAACGGCGCGTGGGGCCTCGGTGAAATCGAGCTGTGACGGACCTGTGCCATGCAGCGACGAAAAGGTGCGGATGCTTGAACCCCAGCCGAGCTGCTCCATAATCACCCATGCTGAAGCCCTCGATGATCCGGCCTTCGCCTTTCGCCAGCCTTCGGCATCTGCGATCCATGTATGTGATCAGCTCCTCGATCATCATCGTCTCCAGCTTCACCGGGCTGCGGCGATGTGCCAAACTCAACCGCTGACTCACCCGGATTCGTTGTTTCCCATGAGATGACGATTTTGCTGTTGTCCGGCGACTGATGAGTCATCCAGATGCGCTCGACTTTGGCAAACACGGATGAAGCGAGAATTGCGGCCGCGAGGATCAGATGTGTCGGTTGCATGATGGCTGGAAGGCTGAAACTACATTCACTGTAGTGACGCTCTTGAGATGGGATGATGTTGGCCAGAGGATGCCCCAGCTCACCCAGCGTGCGCAGGATACGGTTTCCTCATGACGTAACTGCTGACATGCGAACCGCGCTTTTACTTTTCATCCTCACGATACTCTCATACGATAGCGAAGCCGCCGAAGTCTGGCATCCCTTTGGCCCCGGAGGCGGCGGCTGGATCGAGGATGTGGTGGCTCATCCGACGAATCCGCAGGAGGTCTGGGC
>CAZRGY010000768.1:1658-1943 GCA_964599715.1 uncultured Verrucomicrobiota bacterium
ATCGGCGCGTGGGGTGATGGATGCGCGAAAGTTGATGTCGGATCGCGGCCAGATCCAGGCGGGACGCCGGGCTGACCTGGCGGAAGATGTCCGCTGACGTCGAGCGTGGCGTGATGGCGCGGAAGCAGATCGTCTCGCATAACCGACAGTTCGCCATTGATCCCAAAGAGCCGCGCCACCTGTATTGGGGCACCTGCGGCATGATCTGGGCCAGCCACGATGGCGGGGAGAGCTGGCAGGCGGCGTTTGGCAAAACTCCAGCGGTGGGCGATGACCGCACTCCGG
>CAZRGY010000769.1:0-1940 GCA_964599715.1 uncultured Verrucomicrobiota bacterium
CTCCTTGTTTCGCCAAAGTCTCCACATAGAAGCCGCTTGGTTGGATCAGGTCGTAATATCCCGGCTTGGCTCTCAACATTTCCAACATCTGTTCGTTCGAGTTGTAATGCTCGACCAAAACTTTCGCCCCTGAAGTTTTCTCGAATCCTTGGATGACTGACTTGGGCACATACTCAGTCCAGCAAAGCAGATGAAGTTCGCGCGCCTCAGCTGCATGCAATAGGCACACGAAGCTCACCACCCAGAGCATGAGCCAGCGGGATAGCTGTGTTTTGGGCTTAGTCGACAAAAGTGAATTCATTAAGGTTCAGCATGAGCCGGCAAGTGTTCACTAGGCCGAACTGTTTGGCGTAAGTGGCCAGTTTTTTACTTTCAGCAGATGTGGGTTTACGTCCGGTGGCGGCATAGAAACCACGCTCGACCTGCGCAGTGATGTCTCCGCCCTCAGCTTCAAGCTTTTCCGCAAAGTGCTTCGCCATGGTCACCATCAAACCGTTATTCAGAAGCGCCAACGCTTGCAAAGGAGAGAGGCTTTCATTGCGTTTGCCGACCTGGATAGAGGGATCGGCGCAGTCCAGCGTGGTCATGAACGGCTGCATCTGCGAACGCACGATGAACCGGTAGATGGAACGGCGGTGTGATTTCGGGTCTTCTGGATCGTGCAGTTGATACTGGTAGTGCGGTGAATGCTCCGGCTTCTCGATCACAAAATCCTGAAAGGCCGGGCCACCCATCTTCATATCTAGTTTGCCGCTCACCAGCAGCACACTGTCTCGGATACTTTCCGCATCCAGCTTACGCCGGTTCATATGCCACAGGTAGCGGTTATCTGCATCGATCTGCGCGGCTGTAGGATGGTCTGCGTTTGAGACCTGACGGTACGTGGCACTCGTCATGATAAGCTTGTGCAAACGCTTCAGCGATTGCCCGCCATCACGGAACTCCAGGGCCAGCCAATCGATCAGCTCGGCATGGCTGGGTTCCACACCCATGTGGCCGAAATCATTCGGGGTCTCTGCCAATCCTTTGCCGAAATGATACAACCAAACCCGGTTCACAATACTCCGCCAAGTGAGCGGGTTGTTCTCATCTGAGAGCCACTTCGCCAGTTCAGCCCGCCGTTCGCCTTCAGGTCTCTGCACAGTGCTCTCAAACCTTCCCGGCAACCAAGAGATGGACTGCACCGCCCCCGGTATGACTTCTTGCCCCGGTGTCAGCACACTGCCGCGGTTCAGCAGATAGATGGGTCGCGGCTTGCCGCCATTGGCACCTGTCCCGGCAAAATTACCGGAACCGTAATGGACCGTACCGGCATAGACCACATCCGGCTTGGGAAAAGCCGCCAATTCTACTTTGACCCGGTCCAACTCTCGCTCAATCTCAGCTTTCTCTTTCTTTGTGCTGGCATCCAGCAGACTCCCCACCAGCTTTTCGCGTTGAGCTTGCAACTCGGCCAGGTGCCCTGAGGAGATCGGGTCTGGTTGTGGGGCGATAGCATCCACGAGATTCGCCTTGCGCCAACGCGGCGGTGCTTCGATGGAATCCAGTGCCGTAACGGGAGCATTGGCTGAAAGGTTATGTCCCGTGCTGTCGTAGACTTCCAGTTCGGCTAAGGCCAAGATGTAGTCATCCTTGCGCAGAGCCAGCTTGGTCGCCGTCACCCGCACATAGCGTCCGGTCGCTCCTGATGATGTGAAGGATTGCGGGGTCGTGCCAGGGTTACGCACATCCGCCTTGTCTTGTGCAGTGATGATTACGCGTCCGGTCTTGAACCCAGGATCATCCGAAGTCTCGATCTTGAACCGCAAGGGATAACCAAAGCCTGCCCCGATTTTGTTATAATCATCGTAACAAGGCTGCAGCACCACTTTCTCGATGACCACACTCTTGCCCAGATCAACCTGCACCCACTTCACCGCATCCTGCACCTTCGAGATCGC
>CAZRGY010000770.1:0-1937 GCA_964599715.1 uncultured Verrucomicrobiota bacterium
TACTTGAATCATTGCCCCTCCTCAGAGGAGGTTGGTGTGCTAACCATGCGCTGCAGCGCCGTCTCAAAAAAAGTCAGCTTTTCTGATTACCTCAACCTTCTGTCTTAAAAGTCCCGGCCAAGTCTCGGCAGACATTTAAGAACCACCCCATTCCCTCCCCCATTCTGCCGATTGCCATAAATTGCCACCGGCGTAGCATTCTGCTACATAAGTCATATGACCCCAGTGCGATGCCTGTTCGCCTTGCTTCTTGCCCTGATCGGGCCAGGAGTCACCCCGGTTATTGCCCAATCGCCGGACTGGGGAGAAATCTTGGGACCACGACAAGGCAAGCTCCCCGCCCCGGTCGGCTACAAAGTGCAGTGGCGCACGGACTTGTATGCCGCCATGGCGGAGGCCAAAAAGGAGAATCGCCCGCTCTTCGTCACGTTCCGTTGTCTGCCCTGCAAGCAATGTTCCGCCTTTGATAAAGAGGTGCTGGAGGGCGGCACGGACCTTGACCCGATCTTGCTGAAGTTCATCACCGTACGCATCACGGATGCCACGATGATCGATTTTCGCATCTTCCCGGTGGAGGGTTATCAAGACCTAGACCTCTCGTGGTGGGGCTGGGTGTTGTCGCCGGAAGGCAGCGTTTATTCCGTCTATGGCGGGCGGGATAATGTCTCGGATGCCACGCGCATCTCCAAGCCGTCGCTGATCCGCACCTTGGAATCCGCGCTCGCCTGGCACAGCGATCCGCGCCGGGAGAAATGGAATCTGGACCGGCCCAAGCCCGATATGTCCCAGCCGCTGAGCAATGCCAAGACCCTGCCAGGATTTGAATCTTGGGACGCCAGACGCCCGGCGCGAGAAAAGCAGAATGCCAATTGCATCCATTGCCATCAGGTGGCGGATATCCTGCGCACACCGTCGATCGATGCGAAGACTTTCGATAAACGGAAGGACGTGCAGATCTGGCCCTTGCCCGAGAATGTCGGCATCGAGGTGGAGCGGGACCATGGGTTGCTCGTCAAGCAGGTCAAGGCCAACAGCCCGGCCGCGAAAGCTGGCATCCAAAAGGGCGATATCCTCGGCGCGGCGGAGAATCAGGTGCTGTTCAGCCAGGCGGATTTTCGCGGCGTGTTGCATCGCGGCCCAAGAGGTGCCGGTGAGATCGAAATAGTATGGTTGCGCAACGGCCAGCCCATGACCGGCACGCTGGAGGTGGAACACGGCTGGCGGCGCACAGACCCGGACTGGCGCATCTCCATCTCCCAAGGCGTCATCGGTGCCGGACCGACGTTCTTCCCCTTGAAAGTTTCATCGGGCAAGCGGAAGCAACTGGGCATCCATCCCAAGTCCATGGCGGTGCAACCGTTCATGGGCAACGCGACGGATCGGGCCGCGTATCAGGCGGGCTTGCGCTCCAAGCACGTCGTCACCTCGGTCAATGGCATGAGCCCGGATCTGGATGGCCGCGCGTTTCTGGTCTGGTTCCGGATGAAGTTCAATCCCGGCGACAAGATCACCATGGGTTACCGCGATGAAGCCGGCCTGCCGCAGAGGACGACCTTCACGCTGCCCACCCGGGAAGAATAAAGGTTCAATCCTTGCGGGTTGATTGCTCGCGATAACTATCGCCCTCGTGCGTGATGAGGAAAACTTCAATGGCATCACGCTTGGCGATTTCCAACCCACGCTTCGCTCCCGAGACAATCATCGCCGTCGCCCACCCATCCGCCATCAGGCAGCTCTCATGGATCACCGTGGCTGAAGCCACCTGATGTTCCGCGGGCCAGCCGGTGCGCGGATCGATGATGTGATGATAGCGTTTGCCATTGATCTCTCGAAAATTCCGGTCATCTCCTGAAGTAGCCAGACACTGATTGCGCAACGTGACCACGCGCTGGATGCGTTCGCTGGGCTGGAATAATGTGTTCAGCCTGGCGGGCGGT
>CAZRGY010000771.1:0-421 GCA_964599715.1 uncultured Verrucomicrobiota bacterium
ACAGCCTGCCATCCCCATCCACAAAACGCTACATCATTTATGGAAACGCTCTAATAACACATTAAGCCACATCGACCCATGGGGGCTTAAGAGCGTTACTGATATTCTTAGAGATAATGGTTATGATATCAATCAGCTAAGGTTAGATTGTCAGAATATTTCACAAAAGCCATGCAGAATGGAACCAGGCACGTGGCAATCCGCTTGTATTGGCTGTATGGCCTTAAAGTGTGCGATTAGCTCGGTAATGCAAAACGGTGGTTTGGGTTTCCAGAATTGTTGGAAACAAGCAATAAGTGACAATTGCAAGGGCGGGCCACCGCCTGCTAAACCACCACCGCCTGCCACGCCTCCGCCAACATCACACCCGCAGCCACCCCTCCTGCCAACACCTCAATCGCCACCTACTGGATTACCCCCC
>CAZRGY010000771.1:431-1935 GCA_964599715.1 uncultured Verrucomicrobiota bacterium
GAAGTGGTGGACGAGCCTGCCGGCAGCTTCCTGCGCTACATGCGGGTGCTGCCGATGCAGCCGGCCTGCATGCATTGCCACGGGCCGGTCGAGCAGATCTCCGAGCCGATCCGCAGCCAGCTCCAGCACCACCACCACCACCACCAAACCCCTTTTGATCGTAGAGATCAGAACTGTAATTGCATGGTGCCATGAAAAAGTTGATTTACATAACCATTATTATAATTGGGACAATATCTTTGCTTCTAGCTTTGAAGGTTTCGTTTGGACCGGATTCCTCTATTAATCAGCAAGACCTTCAAAAAGACCTGAGGTCTATACTACTTGATGAGGGCGAAGCAAAAATAGTCGCGGAGGCTAAACTGCACAAACACAGCATAGAATTGATCCCAAAACTTGTTAATTTATTGAATTCTAAAAGCACTGAAGATCGTGAGTTAGCGGTGGCAGGTTTTCGCGCATTGGGAAAGAGAGCTGAACCTGCAATTCCTCAACTGCTTGATTCACTAGGTAATCCAGATGTTGCATTCGAGACATCGTTGTCCTTAGCAGCAGTCGGAAAATCAGGATTATTGGCGCTAACCTCCGGTCTTACGAATAGTAGCGATGAAATACGCTTGGCAACCAAAGTTGGTATAGACCCTTACCGACGAAATGCTGAAAAGCATATTCCGTGGTTAATTGAATCATTAAGAAATGAGGAAGTTACAGAAAGGATCCGGGCAGTAAGGCTTTTAGGAGAGTTTGGAACTAAAGCCAGAACAACTATACCAGAACTTCGAGGTATTTTGAGCACAATCACCAATGAAGAACTTCAATTGGCAGTGTCAAAAGCAATTCAACAAATCGAATGGAAACCTCCTGAGCGATGGCCGAAGGGGAATGACGTGGAACGATGAGAACCAGCTTGTGCAGGTGGTCATCACGAACACGGTCAAGGCCGAGTTCACCTACGATGGGAAGCATCGCCTGCGAACGAGCAAGGATTACGCATGGAACGGCTCCGGCTGGACGCTGACCAACGAGGTGCGGCGGGTTTATGACGGCTTCCTTGTGATGCAGGAGCGGAATGAGAACAACACACCCATCAAGACCTACACCCGTGGACGTGACCTGAGCGGTTCCTTCGATGGTGCGGGTGGGATTGGTGGGTTGCTGGCCCTGAGCCGCCATCAAGGCACGGGGCAACCCACGCTCCATGCTTCCTACCACGCGGATGGCAACGGCAACATCACCGCCCTCGTGAACGCCCAAGGCGCGCTGGTGGCCGAGCACCAGTATGACCCGTATGGCCGGGAGACGGCCAGTTCCGGCCCGTGGGCGGCCAACAACACCTACCGCTTCAGCAGCAAGGAATGGCACGCCCCCAGCGGACTCTTGAGCTACACCTTCCGCTGGTATGACCCGGACTTGCAGCGGTGGCCAAGCCGCGATCCAGCTCACGAACTAGGTGTTACGAACTTTTTTGACGTCGCAAAAGCGGCGGAAGTGCCGTCGTACGGTT
>CAZRGY010000772.1:0-1934 GCA_964599715.1 uncultured Verrucomicrobiota bacterium
CGCGAGGTAGCCCGTGCCGTCCGCATTCATGATCCAGACACCGCCTTCTTCTCCACATGGATTACCACCATTGAGCATGTAAGCGATCTGCCGACTGTCCGGCGACCATGTCGGCACGTTACCGCAACCCAAGTCTTTCAATGTTCCTTTGAATGGCCCGGCGACCGCATAGACAAACACATGGCTCAACTGAAACGCATCGATCTGGGGAATGGCGTCGAAGGCGATCATATTCCCGTCCTTCGACCATTCCGGCGTCGCATTGGAGATCATCCCGGGTGCTGCCACCAGAAACTCGGCATCGGAACCGTTCGGATTGATGGTGTAGATGCCCCGAAACTCCCTTTCCCCACGCCGCGTTGCTGCTCCTCCCTGCTGTGCTTTCAGTGATGCGACATCACTCTTCAATTGCTCCAGCAAGAGACCTTGCTGCTCCAGTCGCTTGATGAGATCGCCTGGGGTTTGAGCCTGCAGCCCTTGCCCGGCCAATAGAAATGACGCCCCCAGCGCACAAATGAACGTGAACTTTGACATGTGATTTTTCTCCTCCTCTTGGGTAGCCGAACATCAGCCACCTACTTAACCCGTTTGCCCGACAACGACGTCAGACATATTTAAAGGGTTGATTGACACTACGCCATCGCCCCCCTTCGCGCAATGGGCAAATCGTGGTAAAAGAAAACGGGGCGGACTTTTCGTCCGCCCCGCTCCTGTCTGTTTGCGGTCACCCGCAAACTGGCTGAATTAGTAATCCATGCCGCCGCCCATGCCGTGGTGGTCACCACCACCGGCCGGAGCTGGCTTCTTGTCTTCCGGAATCTCCGTGATGAGGCATTCCGTGGTCAACAGCAGTGCTGCGATGGAGGAAGCGTTCTGCAAAGCCGTGCGGGTCACCTTCTTCGGATCCACCACACCGGCCTTCAGCAGGTCAACGTATTCGCCCGTGGCGACGTTGTAACCTTCCGAGCCTTTGCGCTTCTTGACTTCCTGCACGATGATGGAGCCTTCCACACCGGCGTTCAACGCCAGGGCGCGGAGCGGAGCCTCGATGGCGCGCTTCACGATGTCCACACCGATCTGCTCGTCGCCACCCGGCTTCACGGCGTCGATCGCGGCCCAGCAACGCAGCAATGCCACGCCACCGCCAGGAACGATGCCTTCTTCCACGGCTGCGCGGGTCGCGTGCAACGCGTCTTCCACACGGGCCTTCTTTTCCTTCATCTCGGTTTCCGTAGCGGCACCGACGTTGATGACGGCCACACCACCGGCGAGCTTCGCCAGGCGTTCCTGGAGCTTCTCGCGGTCGTAGTCGGAGGTCGTCTCTTCGATCTGGCGGCGGATCTGGTTCACGCGGCCCTGGATCTCAGAGCTCTTGCCGTAACCTTCCACGATGGTCGTGTTTTCCTTGTCCACCACAATGGACTTGGCACGGCCGAGGTCGGCCAGTTCCAAGGACTCGAGCTTGATGCCCAGGTCTTCCGTGATGCACTTGCCGCCCGTGAGGATGGCGATGTCTTCCAGCATGGACTTGCGGCGGTCGCCGAAGCCCGGTGCCTTGACGGCGCAGATGTTCAACGTGCCGCGCAGCTTGTTCACCACGAGCGTCGCAAGGGCTTCGCCTTCGACTTCTTCGCAGATGATCAGGAGCGGCTTGCCGGTCTTCGCGGTCTTCTCGAGGATCGGGAGGAGGTCCTTCATGCTGCTGATCTTCTTCTCGTAGATCAGGACGTAGGAATCTTCCAGCTTGCACTCCATGGAGTCCGCGTTCGTCACGAAGTACGGGGAGAGATAGCCCTTGTCGAACTGCATGCCTTCGACAACGTCGAGGGTGGTTTCGATCGACTTGCCTTCTTCCACCGTGATGACGCCGTCCTTGCCGACCTTCTCCATCGCGTCGGCGATGATCTGGCCGATGGTCTTGTCCCAGTTGGCCG
>CAZRGY010000773.1:0-1930 GCA_964599715.1 uncultured Verrucomicrobiota bacterium
GCATCCGGTGGTGAGGCCACGCGGCCGAATATTGTTTTCATTCTCGCCGATGATCTGGGCTGGGCGGACACGACGCTCTACGGGCAAACGAAGTATTATCGAACGCCGAATCTGGAGCGGCTGGCGCAGCGCGGCATGACATTCATGCGGGCCTACTCGGCGAGTCCGTTGTGTTCGCCGACCCGCGCGAGCATTCTCACCGGGCAAAACCCGGCACGCATCGGCATCACCGCGCCGACCTGCCATGTGCCAGAGGTGAGGTTGACCGCATCAGTCCGCCCGACCGCCAACGCCGATTCAAAATCGCTCATCTGCGACAGTGCCACGCGTTTCCACACAAACTACGTGACGCTGGCGGAGCGGTTGAAGGCGGCAGGATATGCCACGGGGCATTTCGGGAAATGGCATCTGGGGCCCGAGCCGTATTCGCCGCTGCAGCAGGGCTTCGATGTGGATGTACCGCACTGGGCGGGGCCGGGGCCGGCAGGGAGCTATGTGGCGCCGTGGAAGTTCAAGGATTTCGATACCGATCCGGGAGAGCCAAACCAGCACATCGAAGATCGCATGGCGAAGGAGGCGGTGAAATTCATGGAACAGCACAAGGATGGACCCTTCTTCTTGAACTACTGGATGTTCAGTGTGCACGCGCCGTTTGATGCGAAGAAGTCGCTGATCGAGAAATACCGTCTGCGAACCGACCCGCAGGATGCCCAGCGTTCACCGACTTACGCGGCGATGGTGGAAAGCATGGACGATGCGGTCGGGACCTTGCTCGATACGCTCGACCGGCTGGGCATCGCAGACAAGACGGCGGTCGTCTTCTATGCCGACAATGGTGGCAACATGTATAATGAGATCGATGGTACCACACCGACCAGCAACCGGCCTTTGCGTGGTGGCAAAGCGACGATGTGGGAAGGTGGGATCCGGGTGCCCGCGATCGTGAACTGGCCGGGGGTGACGAAAGCCGGCACGCGCAGTGAGGCCATGATCCAGAGCACGGATTTCTACCCGACCATCCTGAGCTTGTTGAAGCTGCCGCCGACCCCGGATCACCCGATTGACGGGGTGAACATCGTCAAGGCATTGCGCGGAGAAGCTTTTGAGCGGGGACCGATGTTCACCTACTTCCCGCACCAGACGAAAGTGCCAGACTGGTTGCCACCCAGTGTGAGTGTCCATCGTGGTGATTGGAAGCTGATCCGTCTGCTGCATCAGGGCGAGGATGGTGCCCATGCGTATGAGCTGCACAACTTGCGCGAAGATCAGGGCGAGACAAACAATCTCGCCAAAATGCAACCTGCGCTGGTCCAAGAACTCGACGCTCTGATCGAGAAGTTTTTGACCGACACGAAAGCGGTGGTGCCGGGGCGTAATCCTGCATATGACCCGAAAGCAAAGAGCGGTCCGGCGGCAACCAAGAAGGCCAAGCAGGCGGCTGCTGGCAACTCGTCGATCCCGGGTTGGAGCACGAGCAGGTTTGCCGCGCTCTCCGTGAGCGGTGAGGAATGGCTGATTGTCTCCACCGGGAACGATCCTTGGATTGCCACCCGTGATTTGTCGGCCAAAGCGAAGGGGCCGTTCACGCTGCGGCTCAGGATGAAGTCGACCGCAGCAGGCGAATGCCGCGTTTACTACACTGACGCAGCGAAGGCCGGTTTTAACAAGGAACAAAGCGTTGTGCTGCCGGTGCAGCACGATGGCGAGTGGCATGCTTATGAAGTGAAGCTGCCCCTGGAGAGGCTTGCGGGTTTACGGGTCGATCCGGCTACCGGAAAAGGTGAAATCCGCATCGGCAGCCTGGAGATACGCGATGCTGCGGGAAAACTCGTGAAGACCTGGAAAAAGCCGTGAAGCGAGGATGACGACGAACACAGGGACGGGGACGATGAAGGGAAGTTGGAGCGGGTGAAGGGAATCGAACCCTCGT
>CAZRGY010000774.1:0-1924 GCA_964599715.1 uncultured Verrucomicrobiota bacterium
CTCCTTCAGGTCGGTTAGCAGCGCATACGTCGGCTGGTCCACATCCCCGCATTGCGAGGTGATGTCCTTCGGCAGGTTGTTGTGCTGGTCCCAGCCGCGATGCAAGACCTGCACCACACGCACATCGCGCTCCGCCAGCCGCCGTGCGAGCAAGGCCGAGTGCGCGTACGTCCCCGGCTTCTTCACATCCGGCCCATACATCTCCAGTGTCGCCTTGGACTCCTTCGAGTAATCGATCAGGTACGGCACCGAAGTCTGCATGCGGAACGCCATCTCATATTGGGCGATGCGGGTCTGTGTCTCCGGATCACCGTAGCGCTTGTGCGTCTCCAAATTCAGCTTGCCCAGACCGTCCAGCATATCGCGTCGCGCTCCCGCATCCACGCCCGGCGGGTTCTTCACATACAGCACCGGATCACCCTGCGAACGCAACGCCACCCCCGTGTGGCTCGTTGCCAAAAAGCCCGAACTCCACATGCGCGTGAAGAGCGCCTGTGCCGCGGCCCCGGAGGACCACGTGGGCGTCAGCACCACGAACGCTGGCAGATCATTGTTCACACTGCCCAACCCATACGAAAGCCATGAACCCAGACTCGCCTTGCCCGGCAGCTCGCTCCCCGTCATCACAAACGTGCACGCCGGATCGTGATTGATCGCGTTCGTATGCACCGTCTTGATGAGCGCGATGTCATCCGTCAGCTTCGCGATGTTCGGCAGCAACTCGCTCACCCACATGCCGCACTTGCCATGCTGCGCGAACTTGAATTTCGAAGGCGCCACCGGCAGACGCGCCTGCCCGCTCGTCATCGTGGTGATGCGCTGCCCCTTGCGCACGGAATCCGGCAGGTCCTTGTCATAGAACTCCGCCAGCTTCGGCTTGTAATCAAACGTATCGAGCTGCGATGGCCCGCCGTTCATGTGCAGATAGATGAGCCGCTTCGCCTTGGGTGCGAAATGCGGGAATCCCGGCAACGCCGGATGCACGCGGTCACCCTTCTTGGTGGCCGCATTCAAAATGCCCGGCATGCCGCCCATCATCGCCAGCGCGATGGAGCCCACGCCAAGCCCTGCCCCCGCGAAGAACTGCCGCCGGTTGATGTGTTGAAGAAATTCGGGATTCATACGCGTATCAATTCTTGGTTACGACTTCGTCCAGGTTCAGCACCATGTTCGCCACCATCGTGTAGGCGGCCAACTGGCTCACATCCAGGCTCTCATCCGGCTTGGATTCGCCATAGCTGATGACGAGTTTCGCCGCTTTGACATCCTGTTGGTAACGGACCAGTTGGTTGAAGTAGCTGTCCTCCAGCACCTTCATCTCTTTTCTTTCCGGCTCACGCCCGGTCGCCGAACGGAATCCGAACTCCAGCCGCTCTTTGATCGTCGCGCCGCCTTCCTTCATCATCCGCTGGGCAAATGCCCGCGCCGCCTCGAAGTGCTGGATGTCATTCATCAACTGCAACGCCTGCAGCGGCGTATTGCTCCGCTCACGGCGCACACAGAATGCCTCGCGGCTCGGCGCATCAAACGTCGTCATCGCGGGCGCGGGCGCGGTGCGCTTGATGAAGGTATAGAGGCTGCGGCGATAGAGCGCATCACCCGAGTCCTGCTTGTAGAAACGCGTGTTGCTCCCCGTGTAAGCCACCGGTTCCCAGATGTTCTCCGGCTGATACGGCTTCACGCCCTTGCCGCCGATCTCGTTGTTCATCAGCCCGCTGACAAAGAGCACATTATCGCGCAACACCTCCGCATCGAAACGGAACCGCGGCCCGCGCGCCAACAACCGGTTCTCCGGATCCAAGCCGATCAATTTTGAGCTCACCTTGGATTCCTGCCGGTACGTACTCGAGGTCACGATCTGCTTCACCAGTTTCTTCACATCCCAGCCTTGCTGCCGAAAAGTCACCGCCAACCAATCGAGCAA
>CAZRGY010000775.1:0-1920 GCA_964599715.1 uncultured Verrucomicrobiota bacterium
AGCAGAATGTGCGTTTGGCCACACTGGCCGAACAAGTGGTGCAGGCAGCAAAGTTGCTGCTTTGAACCGGACAGTTTGATCAACGGTATCGCTACCCAACGGCGGGTACGAACACCGGAGCCGGGCCGCTGACCGATGATGCGGCGCCGGCAGTAGTAGCAACACCCGCAGTTCTTGAATTGGCAATACCGGGTCAACGATGACCCGCCGGACAAAGGCGTCCTTGCGCACGGAAAAATTCCGTCAGCAGGACGCCTTTTTTATTTGGATTTCAGGATTTCGAATCAACCGTCAGGAGAGTCAGATGAACAAAGACAGTGATCAAACATCAGCCGTCACCGTTGCTGAAAACACGCTGGTAGATAGCGGTCGTCGCAATTTCTTCCGCGCCAGTGCAGGCGTCATGGGCGCTTCCGCGCTGATGGGCATGGTGCCGGAAAAACTCCGCAACAGCGCCTGGGCTGCCGGCACCGACGAACCGGAAGTCAAGGAAGTGAAGATCGGCTTTATTCCGCTAACCGATTGCGCGCCAATTGTCGTCGCCGCGCAAATGGGCTTCGACAAGAAATACGGTATCAAGATCACGCCATCGAAGGAGGCTTCCTGGGCCGGCATCCGCGACAAGATGGTCAACGGCGAACTGCACGGCGCACATGTGCTGTACGGGCTCATGTACGGCGTGCAGCTCGGTATTGGCGGCCAGCAGAAAGACATGGCCGTGCTGATGACACTGAACCACAACGGCCAGGGCATCACGCTGGCCAATCAGCTCAGGGAAAAAGGCGTCACCAGCGGCGGCACACTGAAACGCCTGCTGGACAACGAGAACCGCGATTTCACCTTCGCCCAGACCTTCCCCACCGGCACCCACGCCATGTGGCTTTACTACTGGCTGGCGACTTACGACATCCATCCGTTCAAGGACGTCAAAACCATTGTCGTACCGCCGCCGCAAATGGTGGCCAACATGCGCATCGGCAACATGGACGGCTACTGTGTGGGGGAGCCGTGGAACGCGCGGGCGATTCATGACAAGGTCGGCTTCTCTGTTGCCACCAGTCAGGACATCTGGACCGATCACCCGGAAAACTCAGCAATCGAATTGTCACGCTTCATCTGCTGGGAATTCCTCGGCCTCGGTGGTGAGCCGATCCATGATCCCGCCGCTCCAGAATGGTGAACTCAGAACATCACACCCGCTCCACCATTGCCGCGATCGCCTCGCCCATTGGCACCGGCGGGATCTCAACCATCCGGATCGCCGGTCCCAACGCACTGCACGTTGCGGATGTTGCGACGCGCGGCAGGGCCGGCAGGCTCAAGGCGAATCAAATCGCGCCTGCCAAGGTTTACGCGGCGGACGGCGGCGTCATCGATGACGGACTGATGGCCGTCTTTCATGGCCCGAGCAGTTTCACCGGCGAAGACACGGTGGAGTTCAGCGGCCACGGCGGCATGCTGGTCACCTCCGAAGTGCTGAAACGCTTTTTGGAGTGTGGTGCGGATCACGCCGGTCCCGGAGAATTCACCCAGCGCGCGTTCCTGAATGGCAAACTCGACCTCACCCAAGCCGAAGGTGTGATGGATCTCATCAATGCGCAAACCCAGCTCGCTCTTCGCGCCGCCCGCGGCCAGCTTGAGGGAACGATCGGCAGACGAACCATCGAAGCCCGCGATTCGCTGCTCGAAACTCTCGCCCACCTCGAGGCATGGATCGACTTTCCGGATGAAGACATCGACCCGCAAACCGGTGAGGCATTTCGCAACGGAGTGCGCCACGTGCTGGGCATCATCGACAACCTCCTTTCCACTGCCGACCAAGGACGCATCCTCCGCGAAGGCGTGCGCACGGTGATTTTCGGTGAACCGAATGTCGGCAAATCCAGCCTCCTCAACCGGTTGCTCGGCTATGAACGCGCG
>CAZRGY010000776.1:0-1919 GCA_964599715.1 uncultured Verrucomicrobiota bacterium
GCCATTCTACCCGCTGATGACTCGTAGTATATTGCTTTCCAAACTTCGCTTAGGTTAGCGGTCGTTGGAAAAATCAGCGCTACCAAGTATTGATCGGTGTGACAATGCTGCGATTGTCGACAAAAGTATTCCCAGCATAGAAGAGAGAAGCGGCGGGCTTGAATATTGGTTATCTGCCGGTCTGCAAATAAACGACGAAAAACAATCAGTCTCGCTATACGCCCTCCCCTGACTATCCGACGCAAGTGTCACGGACGGTTGCAGCAGCATCCATGTTGTCACAATACTCCTCGTCCTTCCCGCATGTCTCAAAATGATCGTTATCTTGGGTCTCTGGAAAAATGGACTCGCCAGTCTCTTTCAAGACTGTCGAGCAAGCTGTCATCTACTAACCCTAGCGAGTATAGCGTTTTCGCGAGGAAAAAACCAAACCGTTGGATCTCGGTTGGCAATTCAACGGAATCGTCCGAAAAAAGTATATCGCAAGGCAAACCGACAGGTTCGTTCGTCTCACAACTAAGACGTGAATTGGATTCGGCAATCTGTACCGTAACATTCGATGCTATTCCGCATTGAGCGAGAACATGGCAACCTTTTAGCTCTATGCATCGAACACGAGCACCAATTGATTGCAGAGGTTCGATTTGAAACACGTACGCACTCTCAACACCAGGAATTGTTCGAAGCATTGTTTCGATAGTTCGCAATGCACTCTTTTCCGTCATGCAAGGAATTCCATTTGAAAGAGTCTCTGCGGTCAAAATCGCCTGGCCAGATGCTTCGGTGCAATATTTTGTTCGTCGCAGTCCCGCTTCGGGCACACCACACGAAGATGGAGACCGACCAAGTGCATTCTACGTCAAATCTTCGTGTCCCAAAAGGCAGAAAACCTCTTTGCGGACGTCTTGAGGATCGAGGGTGGCAGGTAAATTTTCCATCAGTAAGCGGCCGATTCCTCGCTTCAATCCATCGGATTGCTATGCGGTCCAATCGACGTCCCAAAGGCCAGTGACATCGCCGATGAACAAAGTAATATGGTAAGTTGTGAACATACATGCAAACATCGCCGCGACGAGTAACAGAGTCAATCCAAGTGACTTGAAACCACGGAAGCCACGTGTCTGCAGTAGATAGATCGGAAACCCAACGATGAATAGGAGTATCAATAGGAGCCTCGTCACTCTACCGATTCTGTGTTCGCGTTCGATAGCATCGGTGAAACACCACGAAACTCCCAAGATGAGTAAAGGCAGGCCAACGACAAAATCCAGCGCCCTATCTTCTTCAGGGAGAAAGCAGGATACGACGCCAAGTATTGCAGAATACGCGAGCAATATAATCAGGATCCGGCGTTTCTTCGCCGCATAATCGACGGACGTTGGGTTTTCAAACCTTGCGGGCAAGTCGACTTCTTCGTTCTCATCCATTGAGTGTATCCGAGCGAGGGTTCCAAGACGTTGTAGTTGACCACATAACGACCAAAATCAAACGGTTGCTGCCAAGAGACTTTGCTTTGAGGAAACGCCCGATCGGCAACTCGGGTGCATTTTTTTGTTCGGTGGATTTGGGCGTGTACCATCGCCCCTAGGAGGGTCCCACCTTCACTAAAGTTCTGAAATCACAAGCTCATCATCGATTATCTCAAGACGCAATTTAAGCGGAGGTTCGGCGTTGAATCCCAAAATCCTTGCAAACAATGCTTCGATATCGTTCGAAGCGACTTCGTGGGCCTCAAGGTAGTAGGCATATCCCTCCAGCTCTTCCCGCGAAAGTGGTTTACATCCCAGATACTTTAGGTCGTTGTGTCGGACCATTCCTCGTGCGTCGATAGGTGCATGTCCAATGAATGGAGACAACTCTGCCACTTCCTCCAGTGTAGGCATGCGGTCATACTTCTCGTTGAACAGCGCGGCGTGATA
>CAZRGY010000777.1:0-1918 GCA_964599715.1 uncultured Verrucomicrobiota bacterium
AGCGGCAGTAAGGGGGTATCGCAGGCTTCAGTTATCGCCAGTTCGCCGCACTAGTGCTTGGTTTATGCAGGCAGGTTATTCACTGTAAATCTATGTAAAATTGGCTATCGGCTATTTTCTATTGGCGATTTTGCCGAGGATGATGGACCAGCAGAAAAGCTCATCCATCAGACACTCTCCCCTCTGGCGCTACGTGCTTCTGATGAATTGTACAGTGGATGCTCTACTTTCAGGCCACGCAGGAATTTCAGCCGGTACTCGGCCGCCTTATCAGCCATCTCTTTCTGTTTTCTATTTTGCGGCGTAAGGTGGCGCTTCCCTTGAACGGGAGAACCCTCTATCGATTCCGTCCACGCGGTGATCTGTCTGGCGCATGACTCGGCTAATGCCCGTATCCGGTTCAAATCTTTCTGATACGGTTTAAGCTCAGGCCTGAGAATGACCACGGCCATCATCGAACGGACTTCCCCGGCCGAACCGCGGGCAATGCCGATGAACTGCAATAATTCAGCGGTGCTCAGACGCTCGAAACCTTCCGCCACATTATTGGAAACAGACAAGGCCGCGCGATCCAGTTGATTGCGAAAACTTGGTGTAAAGGGTGGGTTGGGTTTCTGAAACAGGTCGAGGACTGCGTTGTAAAGACGGGCGGCCTCCTGCCAAACGGGTAGTTCCTCAAATTTCTGATACTTGGCCATGATAGCTCCTTGGCTGATTTGACGCCGAGAGTCTATGCCCAAACACTTTCGTTCGACAAGTTCGCGCTACATCCTGCTGGGAAATGGAAATAGCCGATCTCCAATAGCCAATAGCCTAGCTTGGGCAATCAAAGCCGCACGCCGGGTCAAAACATTTCAAAATAGTGCAGCGCGCAGCAGGCCGGTATGGCGAGGATCTAAAGTGTCATCTACTCCTTCAAACGGCCAGCGGCCCAGAGGACGCCGCGGGAAACAAGGTTCAGGAAAACTTCATCTTTAAACGCGTCATCCGAGTGGCCGTAGGTGGTGCCGAAGACGCGGGCTTTGCCATATTGGTTGATCCAGATCACCGGGTGATCTTTGCCGTCTTTCTCACTCTTGGATGTCGCGAGGGCTTTGGCGTTGGGCCAGAGTTTTTCGATGATGTAGAGTTCGTCCTTCGCCGTCACCCAGTCGGCCGGCGTGCCTTTCAGGATGGGATGCTTCGGCTCCACCAGTTTCACCGGGTAGTTGCTCTGGTGGTCATGACGGCGGCTGGTGACACCAAGGAATTCACGCCAGTCATCGATATCGGTGGCGCGATAGGTGTGCATGGCGCAGTGGATGACCACGGCCGGGGCACCATCATGATGGGCTTTGGTGATCTTGCGGATGTAAGCCTGGTTCGTGGTGTTGGCGAAGCATTCGTTGTGGATGACGACATCGAACTTCTTGGCCCACTTGGGGTCGTCATACAGCGGGATCATCGCCTGGGTACCGGTGCCGCCATCCATCACAACGGTCCACTCGACCTTGGCGAGTTTGGAGACGGCGTTGGTGAGCTGGGCGCTTTGAAAGGCGTAGTTGTGGCAGCAACCGCCGGTGATAAGCAAGGCACGGACGGGCTTCTTGCCTTTGACATCAGCAGACTGGGCGGAGGAATTCTCCGGAGCAACCAGCAAGAGGGCGCTCAATGCGAGCAACGTAACGAGGCGATGGATCATGTGGTTAGTTTACGCATGCCGGTCCGGCCTGGTCAATGTTCAGACAGGTGGCGATGATGCAACAATCCACACAGTTTCTCAATTGCCCTTGCCCGAGGGCAGAACCTGAGCAGAATAGGACGTATGCGTTCGTCTGTTTTGATGCGAAAGACCGTGGTCCTAATGACCGCGACCGCACTGGTCCTCACCTTGACCGCCGGTTCCCTGACCGCCGCCACCCAGCTCGAACTGATCACC
>CAZRGY010000778.1:0-1916 GCA_964599715.1 uncultured Verrucomicrobiota bacterium
CAGCTTCAGCCGCCATTTTTACATCACCAAGCACACCCATCTGGAAAACGGTCAAGAGCGTGAGATGCTGCCTTGGCTCAAGCTGGCCGCCGAGATGGACCCCTCTCAGGTGGACATCTACACCGTGGCCGCCTTCTGGCTGCGCACCACCGTGGGCAAGCCCAAGGAAGCCGAGGAATTTCTGCGTGAAGGTCTGCGCAACAACCCCAATCATCCTGAGCTGCTGTTGGAGTTGGGCAAGGTCTACTACGAGAACTTTCATGATGTGGATCGTGCGCGCAATGTTTGGGAACTCGCCAAGATGCGCTGGTATAAAGTCGAGGGTCCCAAGGAAGATGCCGATACATTATTGCTGGAGCAGATCGTCGCCCGCCTAGCGGACATGGAATACAAGGCGGGCAACTATAAGAACGCCTTGGTGAATTACAAACTGCTGCGCCAGCTTTCTCCCGTCCCGCAAGTCATCGATGAACACGTCCGCAAGACGCAAGAGATGATCGATGCGCAGGAAAAGAAGTGAAACGGTCTGCCCAACCGGTTTTATGGAAATACTCTGGCAGTTTTACCTGTTGCTGCTGGTTTCTCTACAGCTTGTCACTCCGGTGCTATTGATCCGGCGTTTCAAATTTACAGGTATCTTGGCCGCTTTCGGCTTCACCGTGCTGCTTCATGCCATATTTTTGTTGGGGCGTGTTTCTTTGGACAGTGAAATCGATTTCGACATTATTCAACAGGCGGTCATCTTTGTACCGCTGGGAGTGGGCTTGGTCTATTGCTTGATATCCATACCGATTGCTGGGGCATTGGAGAGCCGAGCAGCGAAACGGCCAGATTAACTCCTCAACCGCACTCTCAAACCGATCTTCTCCGGCGTCTCCGCAAAAGACACGCTTCCATTCACTGCTGTCGCGCCTTGGTAAGGATCACCCGTGATGAGCAGGTTGCCATCGATATCCAGATAGTCCGTCAATTCCGCGAGGTGCGCTGCGGCGGTGATCTGGATGCTCGTCTCGATCATACACCCGATCATCGTTTTCATCCCCGCTTTGCGCGCGGCTTTCAGTGCTTCGTAGGAAGGGGAGATGCCGCCCGCTTTCACCAATTTCACATTCACGTAGTGATAACACTCGGCGCAGAGATCGATATCCGCGGCGGACTTGTAAGATTCATCCGCCATGAGGGGCAGGGGGCTGCGCTCCTTCAACCAACGCAGGTCTTCACGCGCTGAGCTCGCTGGCATCGGTTGCTCGATGAATTCGATATGCGGATCCTGCGCGAGCCATTCGATGTTGCGCAGCGCATCCTCTTTGGTTTTCCAAGCTTCGTTGCCGTCCACGCGAACGGTCTTGTCAGGTGCGGCAGAGCGTAGTGCCGCGATGTTCTCGCGGTCTTCGAGACTGCCCACCTTGAGTTTCAAGACCGGATAGTTTGCTGCCTCCAGCACCTTCCGCCGGATCTCATCCGGTGAAGCGATTCCGATGCTGAAAGAAGTCACATGCTTGTTTTCGGTGAAGCCAAGACCGAGGAAATCATACACCGGCTTTCCTGCGAGACGGGCCGCGCCATCCAGTAGCGCGATATTCAAGGCGCACTTTGGGGCAAAGTTTCCGGGGGCGATGGTCTCAAGATATGCCATGCTGCCGGGCACATCGGCAAAGGTCAGGCGCTGGGCATCGACGCGTTTGAGGAAATCGAGGATGCTGTCGGGCGTTTCCTTGTAGCGATTGGAAGGAGCGGCCTCGCCCAAGCCGGTTACGCCTTGGGCATCGCGCAATTCTACGATCACCGAACCATAGGTGGATGTGCCACCTCCACCGCCCGGACCGTAACTGCTCGCGATGGTCCAGCGATGCGTCAGTTGCAAGTCCAGCCGCCGACAGGTCAGTTCCATGGGGTAAATAGAGAACAGTTACCCG
>CAZRGY010000779.1:0-1916 GCA_964599715.1 uncultured Verrucomicrobiota bacterium
GCTTTACCCAAGGCCGGTGTCGCCGTGTGGGTCAGTCCCGCCTTCGTATTAAACTCCGCCAGATTGTCCGCCGCTAGGGCCGCCGTGATGGCATCCGCCAGCTTGAGATATTCCGTGACCGCCGCCGATTGTTCCGGTGTCAAAGCCGGTAACACCACTGCTTCCACGGCGGGCTTCGCGCTGGTCGTGCCATGATCGTGACCCGCCACCGGACTCGCACTCGCATTCAGTTGCGCCTGGGCGTCGATGAGCAAGTTGCCCTGCGTGACCACCGCTTCCCCTTCCTTGACGCCCTCGAGGATTTCCCAGACGCCATCCGCTGCACGACCCAGCTTCACCGCGCGTTGTTCGTAAGCATTGCCGCCCTTGTCCACGTAGAGCACCGCCTTGCTGCTCTCGGCCATGAGGATGGCGGAACGCGGCACGACCAAGGCCGGAGCCGAATCCACTTTCACCCGTGCCTCCGCGTAGAGCCGGTGTGACAGCTCACGCCGCCGCACGCCATCCACCTCGATGACCGGGTTCGGGATCTCCACCCGCACCTTCGTGCTGCGGGTCATCATGTTGATATTGGGATCAATGAACGTGATGGCCGCCTTGAAGACCTTGTTCGGCACGGAGGGCGTGGTGATCTCCACTTCCTGCCCGATCTTCAACCAGGCCAGATCCTGCTCATACGCATCGAAGAGCAGCCACATCTTCGAGAAGTCAGCCAGTTCAAAGAGCGCTTCTCCCTCCATGACCGACTGGCCCGCGTAAACTTTACGCGCGACGACCAGAATCTCCGTGTGGATCTTGTCCGCCGGTTTCTCGGACAGGGCCGCGATCTGCTTTTCGTTCAACCCATATTGCGTCAGCCGCAACTTCGCCGCGTTGAGCAGCCGCTGGGCGTCCTCGCTGGATTTCGCAGTGCGCACGAGATTCACATACTCCCGCTCGGCCGCCAGTAGCATTGGGCTGTAAATACTAGCGAGCGGCTGGCCTTCGGTGACTTCTGCACCGATGTAGTTCACGAACAGCTTATCGATGCGCCCCTTCACATACGCGGAGAGCACGCGGTGCTTGGAGTCGTCATCATCGACCGTGCCCGCGAAACGGAAGGCGCGCGTCAGTGGTTGCTTGCTCGCGGGCGTGGTCTGCACATGGATGACCTGGATGGAGTTCGAACCCAGGGAAACCACCCCGGCGGCCGATTCAATGCCTTTATCGCCCTCGTACACTGGCGTGAGTTCCATGCCGCAGATGGTGCATTTGCCGGGCTTGTCGGACTTGATCCACGGATGCATGGCGCTCTGGTAGAAGCTTACCTTGCGCCCGGAGGTTTCGCCCGCAGCGCTATGCCCGCCATGTTTCTGCGTGGCGTAGTAGTAACCACCGAACGCCGCTCCGGCGATGGCGAGGACGACTAGGATGAAGGGGATGGGTTTCATGATAAAATTCAGTTCTTGGGTTGCGCTTCCGGCTCCTCGGGGAGCATGGCGCCAATCATCTCGAGGGCTTCAAAATCACCGAGCCCGCAGCACAGGATAAGTTCCGCGAGGGCTTGGTATTGCTTGGTGATGGATTTGGCACGGTTGAGCTCGGCCTCCAGCAACATGCGCCGGGCATCCAGCACTTCACGCAGCGGACCGGAGTTCGCCTGCCAGGTGGCATACATGCTCTCCAGCATCAGTCGCGTGCGCGGGATGATATTGTCCTGATAGAGCAAGGCCTCGCGCCGGGCCGCGTCGAGTTGCACCGTGAGATCGTGGATCTCATGCCGCACCTCCAGTTCCGCATCGCTCACGTCTTTCACCATCGCCTCCTTCTTGGTCTCCTCGCGCACGACGTCCTGTTTGTAGCGGTCGCGATTGAACCACGGCAGAGAAAGCGAAAGCATGATCTCACCCGAGCGAAATTCACCCGTGCCGGTGTAA
>CAZRGY010000780.1:0-1910 GCA_964599715.1 uncultured Verrucomicrobiota bacterium
GCACCAGTTCTTTCGGCAGGTGCGTGACGAAGGTCGGGTTGATGAGCTTCGGTTCGATGAGTTTCTCGAACACCGCACCCGTCACTTCGAAATCCTCGTAACCGGCGGCGATATCGCCCGCCAGCTTCAAATCCTCGATGGCCCGGCGACGACGTTCTTCCGGCGACACATCAAACCAATCCTGTCCGGCGACCTCGCGCACCAAGTCCTTGTACTTCGCCCGGCGCCAAGTGGTCAGGTCGATGGTCTTGGTGACCATGCCTTCCGCGTCCTTGTGCTCGATGACCAGAGTGCCCAGGACCTTCTCGGCGATACCTTTGATGAGCGATTCCACCGTTTCCATCATCGTCGCGTAATCACCGAACGCACAGTAGGCCTCGAGCATGGTGAACTCGGGATTGTGACGGCGGGAGAGACCTTCGTTGCGGAAGTTCTTGCCGATTTCGAAGAGTCGATCAATGCCGCCGACGAGCAGGCGCTTGTGATACAACTCCAGGGCGATGCGCAGATAGAACTCGCAGCCCAAAGCATTGTGGAACGTCTTGAATGGTTGCGCGGCTGCACCACCGGGGATCGGCTGCATGGCCGGAGTCTCCACTTCCACATAGCCACGTGCATGGAAGAAGTTCCGGATCTCGTGGATGATGGCACTGCGCTGCAGGAAGACCGTCTTGACGTCGTCGTTGGCGATGAGGTCCAGATAACGCTGGCGGTAACGCACCTCCATGTCTTCCAGTCCGTGCCACTTGGCCGGCGGGGGACGGAGGGATTTGGCGAGCGTGGTGAAGGACTCCAGCTTCACGGAAACTTCACCCGTGCGGGTGGTGAACAGCGTGCCCTTCACACCGATGAAATCGGCCAGGTCCAGATGGCGGAAAATGTCGAACTGCTCATCCCCGATCACGTTCTTCTGGGCGTAAACCTGGATGCGTCCGCTCTGGTCCTTGATGTCGATGAACATGGACTTGCCCATGTCCCGGTGCGCGGTGATGCGACCGGCCAGTTCCACGGGGCGACCTTCGGCATAGTTGGCGCGCGCTTCCGCGCATTTCTCCGTGGGCGTAAACTTGTTACGGAACGGGTCGATGCCTTTGCTGCGGAGCGAAGCCAGCTTGGCCTTACGCTGTTCGATCAATGAATTTGTCTCGTCCATACTCATCTATCAATAGAGCCCGCTATGAAACACAGAAGCGCCCGGGATGTCCAAGGTTTTTGGGCGGGCAGGGAAACCGTTAAGACCGCAGTCGGGACTCCGTAAGCTCACTGATTTCACATAACGTTGAACATTTCGGCCATGCACCTTGTCCATTGCTACAGAAGAATAAGGCTGTCAGAATGGTTCGACAGCCAGAAAACCGGGGTAAACCGGAGAGTCTAAAAACAACCAGATTTATGAAATATATACGCATGTCACTGGCCGGCCTTACCGGGGCCATTGTAGGCGGTATCATCGTTTTTTCCGCCTTTGACGGGATCACACAGGAAAAGGCTTCTGCCAAGAAAAGCGAGGTGCCCAAGTTTATCATCCAAGAAAAGCCCATCCAGCGGACAGGTCCGAACTCCCTGACCTTTGCGCCCGTGGTCAAGAAGGTGGCCCCCAGCGTGGTCAGCATCTATTCCACCAAGACCGTCAAAATGAATACCCGCCGGAATCCGTTGTTTGAGCATCCCATGTTCCGAGATTTCTTTGGAGAAGAGCAGCGACAGAACAACAATCGCCCCCGCAATTATGAGGAGACCGGTCTGGGCTCTGGCGTGATCGTTTCCGAGAACGGCTACATCCTCACCAACAACCATGTGGTGGAAGACGCTGACGAGATCAAGGTGAGCCTGGCTGGCCGCAAGGAAGAGTATGTCGCCACGGTCATCGGCAAGGATGAAAAGACGGATATCGCCATCTTGAAGATCGA
>CAZRGY010000781.1:0-1908 GCA_964599715.1 uncultured Verrucomicrobiota bacterium
GTTCAATCCTGGCAGTTGGCTCCACTTTCTTCCTTCTCCTTTATCCAATGACGGGTTGACGCGCCCCGACTGAAGTCGGGGTGAAAATTTCGCTAATCAGCGGGATTTTTTTTGGAGGATTTTCAATTTTCGGGATGTTTTTCTGTCTAACTTGTTTCCTGTAAGGAATTTAGGTTTTTTGAAAATATTTTCAAGGAAGGGGGACCTAGGACAGCGGTTGTCCTAGGTCCCCGGATAAGGTTTGAGGCATGAACGATGGATCATGAAGTGAGAAAGGAGAGTCGGGATGAAGAAAGGGAGGGGAAATATGGACGGGCAGGGAGTGGAGAGGGGGCCGGGCCGAGTTAATCTGGGCGGCTGCGGTGCGGGCCTTGGTTTGGGACGACCCCGACCCAATTGTCGGGGCTGGCGTGGAAGTCATCCTTACCATGGTGAGGTGAAGCGGAGGGTGGACCGGTGTGGGTTGCTTGAACTGGTCGTTGTCAGGCGAACGCCCCGTTCCTGCCGGCAAGATGCCAGCAGCACATTGGGGGCAGGTTGCCGGTGTATACGAGCGGGTTTTTGGCGGAGGAATCTGGCTGACATTCTTGGGTGGGTCTGCAAAGTTGCGGGGATTACTCAGCGCACGCTCATGTTTACCCGACATCTAGTTTGGTTTCTTTTGGCCGGGATGCTGCTCAGCATCACTCCTCGTGATGTTCACGCGGCGGGGAGTTTGGATCCGAAGTTGCGGCCATTCTTCGAGAGTCATTGTTTCAAGTGTCACGGTCCGGAGAAGCAGAAGGGGGATCTGCGGCTGGATACGCTGGCAGCACCATCCACGGATAAGCAGACGGCAGAGACGGGGTTGAAGGTGGTGAACGCGATCGATTCCGGGGACATGCCGCCGAAGAAAGAGGCGCGGCCCAAAGCTTCGGATGTGACCCAGACTTTGCACTTCATCGGGGATGCCTTGGCGAAGGCGCCGGGGATGCGTCCGCTGGCGCTGCGTCGGCTGAATCGTGTGGAGTATGAGAACACGCTCCATGACCTGCTGGGGATCGATGCGCCGCTGGCGGATCTCTTGCCGGAGGATGGGAGTGTGCAGGGTTTTGATAATGTGGCGGATGGTTTGAGCATCTCGCCGGTCTTGATGGAGCGGTATCTGGAGGCGGCGGATGTGGCGTTTGATGCGGTGATCCGGCGCGTCAAACCGCTGGCACCAGAGGCGCGGCGCGCGGTGCTGATGCAGATGAAGGATAACATCGACTCGGTGGACAAGAAGAAGGGCGGGGTGATCGAGGTGGAGGGTTCCTTTGTGAAGTTCACGCCGGGCTGGCCGCCCGCACGACTGGACGCGGCGCATCCGATCGAGGAAGGGGTTTACCGTTGCCGGATCGCGGCGTGGCCGCATGAGCCAGGTGAGCGGACGCTGGCGGTGTCTGTCTTTGTGGGACCGTTGTTCGGACCGGCGAAGCTGCGGCCGATGGGGACGTTCGACGTCACGGGCACGCCTTCCAATCCGCGTATCATCGAATTCACAGCGCACATGATGGAGGGTGAGGCGATGCATATCGTGCCGCGCGTTTTCCCAGAGCATGTGACGTATCGCGACAAGCATGAAGCGCGGCCGGGTATCGGATTGATCTGGGCGGAGACTTATGGGCCGCTCGACCAGGAGTTCCCCTCGGTGGCGCAGAAGCGGTTGTTCGGCGAGAGCCCGACTATCACGATGGCGGAAGCGGGCACGGTGCGGCTGCGGCATCGCAAGAATGTGAAGAGCCACACGGTGGAGTCCAGCCAACCAGCGGTGGATGCAGAACGGATCATCCGTGATTTCGCGCCGCGCGCGTTTCGTCGTCCGGTGGACAAGAAGGTGGTGGATTCCTTTGTGAAGCTGACGCAGGACAAATTGACCGAAGGACGCAC
>CAZRGY010000782.1:0-1905 GCA_964599715.1 uncultured Verrucomicrobiota bacterium
AAAACGGCCACCGGGCACTTGAACTCGGTTTGCAGGAGCTTGCGCAGCGCCATGTTCGTCCAGCCAAGGTTCGGGGCGAAGACGAGCAGACCTTTTTCAGGATTCACGAGGCCGGGGCAGCCGATGCCGATGCCCTGGATACCCTTGGGGCTCACACCCGCCGCCTCGATGGCCTCATGGATGGCCTTGACGATCTTGCCGCGACCTTTGGCAGCGCCTTCGGAGCCGTTGGTGGATTTGCGGGCGGAGCCGAGCACGTTGTAGTTCGCGTCGAGCACCGAGGCCATCATCTTGGTGCCGCCGAGATCGAAGCCGATCCAGAAGGGCACGTTCTTGAGTTTCTTCGCGGCTTTGGCGGGCTTTTCGGCCTTCTTTTTGGAAGCTTTTTTCGCAGGCATATGCCCACAAGACACACGGGCTTGGCGGAATCGGCAAGTGACATTCTAAACGGCGGCGAAATCAGCCCTCTCCATACAGGCAGAGCAACGCCCAGAGGTCGGCTGTTTCATGTTCTGAAATGCCGGGGTTCGCATGGGTGTAGCTTTCTCCAAAGATCCGCCTCGCCTGTGTTTTAAGTGTGCGGTTGAAGAATGCCTTCAGCCGCACGGCGGTGGTGCCGTGCCTGGCCGCCACCTCTTCCTGGCTGGGGGCCGGAGCGGCGGGCCAGCGATCGGCGAGCAGGAGCGGCAGCAGTTCGCTCACTAGGGCCGCGTTCGCGGTTCCGGCGTGTTTGGCACGGAGCTGGCCACAGGTCATGTCCCAGAGGCCGCGTGCCAGCATCAGGTCAAAGGCCGGGCCGAGCGGCAGGTGGGTGCCATGCACGGACTGATAGCTGTGCTCGACCGACTCGGGGTCAAATTCCACAAACGTGCGTCCGCCACCGCGCTTGATGGTGGCTCTGGCGGCCCGGTGGTTCATTTCCAGATTCTTGAAGCACTTCATCAGCCACGAGCTGAAGCGCGTGCCGCGTGAGGCATCGAAGCGCTTCAGCAGCCCGTCACGCACCACTTCCACAAAAAAATCCTGGGCACGGTCCTGCGCGTCCTCCACCGTGAGGCCGAGCTTGCGCCCAAAGCCGTAAATGGCCGGGTAGTAAAGCGTGCAGAACCGTGCCAGTGAGACTTCGCGTGTTTGCGGCTCGTTGTGATGGAGCTGTTGCAGCAAAGTTTGTGAGGTGATCGGGAAGAGGCGTTCAGATTCAGGCATGGGGGCGTCAGGCAGGCGCAGTTCGGGCAGAATGGAATCGTGAACGGTCATGATTGGGAGGAGTTCTCTTATTTCCTACCGGATTTGCGATGATGCGGTGACAGCCGGGCAAAATTTTTTTCATGAGGAAGATTGCCTGGATAAGACCCGCTATGAGATGAGTGCATTTCCCCTCGATCTGGACTCTCTCCCATCCATGAATTCTGACAGCCTATCACGACCGCCCGTGCCAGACCTGCTGCGCGTCTTTGGCTGGGCGGAGCGCTTCGAGCTGCTGGACTGCATTGGCTCCGGGGCCATGGGTCAGGTGTGGCGGGCCAGAGAGCTCGGTAGCTGCGGGCGCAAGCCCGTGGAGGACGAAGTGAGCATCTCCGCCCCAGGCCACCGCCTTGCGGCGGCAGCTACGCCAAGTAGCCGAGGGCACAAACCCGTGGCGGATGAGGTGAGCGGCATCACCTCGGACCACCGCCTTGCGGCGGCGGCCACGACGGAGCGTATCGTAGCCTTGAAGATGCTCGACCCTGCGCGAGTCGGAGATGAGCAGACGCTGGCACGTCTGGATATCGAGGCCGCCACGCTCATGAAGCTGCGGGAGGCGGGCGCTCACGCGAACGTCGTTCCCATCCTCGATTTCAAGCTCACGGAATCCCATGCCTGCCTGGTCATGGAGTTCATTCCAGGGTTGAACCTCAAAAAGTG
>CAZRGY010000783.1:0-1902 GCA_964599715.1 uncultured Verrucomicrobiota bacterium
GAGTCAGGCGGAATGGATCGGATGGGAAGGCGCACTTCGGGGAATGTAGAATTAAGAAGCCGAGTTCGGCCTCCAAGAATGAAGAAAAGGGGAGTTGGAAAAACGTTCAACTTCCAACTCTCAACGTCCAACCTTCAGAGGGGGAAATGGGTCTTGTGGGGCTGATAGGACAAATAAGGTTGATGGCACTGGGCACGGAACATCGGTTGTACCCTGTTTTTAATTACGGGGTGTGCCGGTGAATCTTTTCACAGGCCAAGTTGGATTGAGGGAATCACTCCTGCAAGGCAACGCCGTTTTCAGTCAGGACTTTGCGGAGGGAGCGGATGACGGGGAAGATCTCGTGGTTGCAGTCTTCGCCTTGTCGGTCGAAGGCGGCTTGTTCCAGCTCACAAATCTCGCGGTCTTCGGCGAAGATGCCGTTCGTGAACCAGATGATGAAGGGCCAGGCTAGATCGAGCATGATCTTCATGGAGGGGCGCCGGATCATCATGAGGCCGAAGGTGTGGTTCGTGCGCTGTTCCTTGTCCTGTGGCACGTAGGCGTTCCACAGATCGAGCGCGGGATGTTCGCTGCCGCCGGTGCGGAACTGGAGGGTTTGGTAAGGGTAGCCGGTGCGCACGGTCATGATGTCGGGTTTGCCCGCGGAGGCTTTGTCATCCTTCTGGATGATGAGTTTCTCGCCCAGGGGTTGCTTGCCGCTGGAACGGGAGAAGGTGTAATCCGCCTCGATCCAGTCCGGGCCAGTGCGCGTGGCGATGAGCGTGGTCTTGATGCCGCCCATCAACCGCCGGTGCAGGAACTGATGGTTCATATCCATCAGGTTTTCATGCATGAAGGTGTAGTGGCACTTCACGTCCCGATCCAGATAGCGCGTCTTGTATTTGGGATCGCTCGCGGAGGGGATTTCCGGGAAGACGGCGGAGGGGAACTTCGCCATGTCGCCGGGATACACGAAAATCAAACCGTAGGCCTCGCGACAGGGATAGCTGGGAACATTCTTGGGGCGCAGGCTGCACTTCTCCAGATAGGGCACGCCGACGCATTTGCCGGTGTGATCGTATTTCCAGCCGTGGTAGGCGCACTTGATGCAGTCGTCCTCCACCACACCGAGATGCAGGGGCACCTGGCGATGGGCGCAGCGATCCTCCATGGCATACACTTCTCCCTTCTGGGTGCGCACGAGGACGATGGGGTCGCCTGCAAAGGTCACGGCATGAGCCTTGCCCGTTTTCACCGCATGAGAACGCGCCACCGGATACCAGAAATCAGGGCTGATGCCGGTCTTGCGGATGTCCCGGGGTAATGCGTCTTCCGCGGCTCCGCCCGTCGCGGAAGGGCGCGGAGTCACCGGGGCGAGCATTGAGGGCGATATCTCGTAGGGCAGAGTTTTATCCATCAGATTAACAAACTACCGCATAAGCTGGGGCAATGCATCAAGTTTCTTGGCGGCTGAAAACGAGGGGAACAGCGGGCATCTTTTGCACCCGCAGGCTATCCCAATATCGAAGTGCTGGTTAGAGCCGATTGATGGTGGCGGCTACGGCTAAAGAAAAAGGCCGCGTTGTTCACGCGGCCTTCGGGAAATGCAAGGGACGGCGTGGAAGCCATCCTTACCAAGATTATCCCACGAACTTCTTGGCGGCGATGGTGGCGTTGTGGCCGCCGAAGCCGAAGGAGTTGTTCAGGATGGCGTCGATCTTCATCTCGCGGGCGGCGTTCGGCACGTAGTCGAGATTGCACTCGGGATCGGGGTTCACGAGGTTGATGGTGGGCGGGGCAATCTGGGTTTGGATCGCTTTTGCACACACGGCCATCTCCGTGGCCCCGGCGGCACCGAGCATGTGACCGGTGGCGCCTTTGGTGGAGCTGACGGCGAGTTTGTAGGCGTGTTCGCCGAAG
>CAZRGY010000784.1:0-1899 GCA_964599715.1 uncultured Verrucomicrobiota bacterium
ATGACTCGGAGGCGTTTCCGGACGCAGTGGCCGTCAGTGGCCAGCCAGTTCCCCTAACCTATGCCTATGCACCAGGTGAGGAACATGACGGCGTGACAGTGCGGTTGCCTTTCTCCATCGCACAGAGCGTCTCGCCCGCGCAACTCGAGTGGGCGGTGCCAGGCTTGCGTGAGGAGAAGATCGCCGAGTTGCTGCGCGCGCTGCCTAAATCGTTGCGGCGTGACCTGATGCCTTTTCCGCCAAAGATCGCGGAGATCGTACAGGGGTTCCAGCCGGCCGGGCCGTCATTCTTGCATGATCTGGCGACGTTCCTCTTCAAACATTATGGAGTGAAGGTGACGGCAAATGATTGGCCGACGGATGCCTTGCCCGCACATCTGCGCTCGCGCATTGAGATCGTGGGGAATGACGAGAAGCTGCTCGGCTCAGGGCGAAATCTGGAAGAACTGCGGGCGAAGCTCGTGCAGGTGAAGACCGAGCCAACGAAGGAACCACGTGATTGGCAGAAGGCAGCTCAGCGTTGGGAAAGGTTTGGCATCACCGGTTGGAACTTCGGTGAATTGCCGGAACGCATCACCGTGAGTGAAGGCCCCGGCTTGCCGCTCTATGCCTGGCCGGGACTGGCCTACGAAGAAGGCAGCGTGAATGTGCGACTCTTCCGCAGTGAGGATATGGCGAGGAATGCGAGCATAGCTGGTCTGAAGCGATTGGTGGAGCTGGCCATCCAGAAAGATCTCGCCTGGCTGGAGAAGGATTTGCGCGCGCTGGTGCGTTACGATGCCTTGTATGCCTCCATCGGCACCGGCGAAGAACTGCGAGAAACGGCGCTGGAGCATTTGAAGGGTTATATCCTCCCGCAAGAGCCGCTGAAGAAAATGACGGAAGCGAATTTCAAAGCGGCAGTGGCAGAGGCGCACAAGAAAGTGCCCGCACTCGGGGTGAACTTCATCGACCGGATCGGCGCACTTTTGCAGCAGCGGCAAAAGGTGGAACAAAAAGTCGGACGCGTGGGGGCAGCCGTCGTGCAGACAGGCAAGAAGCTGACATCGCTCGCGCAACTCGGTCAGCCGGTGGCAACGGCGAGCAGCAACCCACTGGCGACTGATCTGGCGGACCTGATGCCTGCGCGATTCCTTGAACAAATCGCTCATGAGCGTCTGCCACATCTGACGCGTTATCTGAAGGCATTACTGACCCGGGCAGAGAGGGCGGCGTTGAACCCGGTGAAGGACCAGGAACGGGCGCGGGCAGTGGCACCTTACGCGAATGTGCTGAAGCGGATGCAGGCAAAGACACAAACGACACGCACGGCGCAGACACTCGTCGAGGATTTCCGTTGGATGGTGGAGGAATTCAAAGTTTCCGTCTTCGCACAAGAATTGGGTACGGCGATGCCGGTCTCGCCCAAGCGACTGGATCAGCAACTCGAACTGATGCGCCAGAGCGGCGTGGCTTGGTAAAAGAAAAGTGAGGATTTGCGGTTGTCGACGTGCGCGGTCTGGGCATAGAGTGCGCACGTTTCAGCGGCCAGTGTGGCGAAATGGCAGACGCACGGGACTTAAAATCCCGGGACCGTAAAAAGTCGTGTGGGTTCGAGTCCCACCACTGGCACCAATAGAATAAGTTTTTCCACAATCATCCGGTAGGATGTGACAAATGCGGGGAACTTAACGCATGAATCCCCGCAGCACGTCCAAGTCCGTTGCTCGCAATCCGGTACGCTTTGAAGAAAGCACATACAACACCAGCCTCGATTCTATTTTACACGATGGTTCGCCAGTCACGTCCTAGAGCCCCAACCATATGGATCACGATGCCTCTAGGCGAAAGGCAGTAGCTATGGGTTTAACCCGAAGCACTGACCGGTCACGGATGACCGCAACGGATAAATGCCAGCGC
>CAZRGY010000785.1:0-1896 GCA_964599715.1 uncultured Verrucomicrobiota bacterium
TTGAAGAGCCCGCTGGCGTCGATGAACTGGGTCTTGGTGTCGGGTTTGTGCTTGGAGAGCACGAGGATGTTGACCGCGATGGTGGTGCCGAAGAAGAGGTTGGGAGCGAGGGAGATGACCGTCTCGACGTAGTTGTTGTCCACGAGGAATTGGCGGATCTTTTGCTCGGCACCACCACGATAGAAGATGCCGGGAAAGCAGACGATGGCGGCGCGACCCTTGGCGGAGAGGTAGCTGAGGGCGTGGAGGACGAAGGCGAAGTCCGCCTTCGATTTGGGGGCGAGCACTCCAGCGGGGGCGAAGCGGTCGTCGTTGATGAGCGTGGGATCGTCGCTGCCTTTCCATTTCACGGAATAGGGCGGATTGGAGACGATGGCATCGAAGGGCTTGTCGCCGAGGAAGTGGGGATCGGTGAGGGTGTTGCCGAGCTGGATGTTGAACTTGTCGTAGTTGATGTTGTGCAGAAACATGTTCATCCGCGCCAAGTTGTAGGTGGTGTGGTTGATTTCCTGCCCGAAGAAGCCGTCCTCAATGATGTGGGCGTCGAAGTGCTTCTTGGCCTGCAGCAGCAAAGAGCCGGAACCGGCGGCGGGGTCGTAGATCTTGTTGACGCTGGTCTGCTTGTGCATCGCCAGCTGCGCGATCAACCGCGAGACGTGCTGCGGGGTGAAGAACTCGCCACCTGATTTGCCGGCATTGGCGGCGTAGTTGGAGATGAGGAACTCGTAGGCATC
Organism: uncultured Verrucomicrobiota bacterium; assembly: GCA_964599715.1. Lineage (GTDB taxonomy): Bacteria > Verrucomicrobiota > Verrucomicrobiia > Limisphaerales > JAEYXS01 > JAEYXS01. The sequence goes on from CAZRGY010000785.1 coordinate 735, forward strand.
GCCGAAGAGGTCGATCTGGCTGCCCTCGAAATCGCCGAAGTCGAGTCCACCGACGCCGGTGAGCACGGCGGCGAGGCGGAGGTTTTTGTCTTTGACGGTGTTGCCCAAGCGATTGCTCGTGGTGTCGAAGTCCGCGAACAAGCCCTTGATGTCCTTCTCCGACGGATAGCCATTGGCGGAACTCTCGATGGCCGAAAAGACGGCGGCGAGGTCGGTGTTCAGGCTCTCGTTGGTGTTTGCCGTCGCGAGGACCTTGGCAAAGAGCTGGCTTGGGTAGATGAAGTAGCCCTTGGTCTTGATGGCGTCGTCCTTGATCTCCGGCGTGATGACGCTGTCGGCCAGTTCCGCGTAATGGATGTCGGGATCGCCAGCCTCAATGTAGGCGGCGAAGTTTTCGCTGATGAAGCGGTAGAACAGGGTGCCGAGGACATACTGCTTGAAGTCCCAGCCATCGACCGAACCACGCACGTCGTTGGCGATTTTCCAAATCTGGCTCTGTAGGGCGGCGCGTTGTTGGATGCTTGTCATGATTGGATTTTTGTCTCCGTAAGCACAGTTTATCGTTTCAAAGTCGCGGTGGATGGCTTGGCGTTGCGGATAGCGGAACCGTAATGAACAGGCGGTTGGGGACTTCCACAAGTCCCTAGCTGGTGCTCCTGCCCTCACCTGCATTTTGATTTTGGCTGAGGATACCCCATTGGATCAATGCTCGGATATCCCAGATCGCCGGCTTGGGCACCTCGGGACGGCTTGCGTCCCCAAACCCTTGTTGATCCACAGATTTCGCAGATTTCGCAGATTTCACCGATGGGCACAAAGAGCTGGGCCTCTGAACTCTGCGTTCCTCGGCGGTTCGCCGGCCATGCTGCACGCTTGCTCCCCCAACAAACATCCCGGCGGTTGGGCCGGGGTGTGGGGGGAAAACGGTGCGCTGGGACCGAGCGCCCTGCCTTCCGTGGGGCGAATCAATAGACGCCTTCGACGAGGGTCTTCTCCATGGCGCCGAAGGGGCGGACGTCGGCGACGCCGTCCCAGACATACGGAGCGCGCGGCTTGCGGCGCAGGGCTTCGTCGCGCGCAAGGAAGCGCGGCATGAACTCATTCATGGCCTCCGGTTGATTCGAAAGGGCATGAGCCGGCGCCTTTGGAATCAATAGGACAC
>CAZRGY010000786.1:0-1896 GCA_964599715.1 uncultured Verrucomicrobiota bacterium
CCTTATCAGCTAAGTCTTTGGACCGCGGCTGTGTTCTCCCCAAGAGAACCAGCCGCAGCGCTAACGACTAATCAGATGATGGTTGAAATATTTTAATGTCTGCTCTGCTTTTCCCCTGCTGCGGCTGATCCCGCAAACGGGATACAGCCGCGATCCTTGTAGTTTTGGCATTGTTCCCCCTGCCCCCGCCCGTTAGAACTTGCGCGCTACCGATGCGTTTCCTGATGCTCAACTGGCGCGACCCGGAGAACCCCCTGGCAGGCGGGGCCGAACGCGTGACCCAGGCCTATCTCAAGGCCTTGGTGGACCGCGGGCATGAGGCATGGTGGTTCAGCTTCGATTTCCCCGGTGCCAAGCCCGAAACGACCATCGATGGCGTGCACATCGTGCGCGGCGGCGACAAAGGCTCGGCCATCTTCAAGGCCAAGGCGTGGTATAAGCAGCAACCGCGCTTCGATCTCGTCATCGATCAACACCATGGCATTCCGTGGTATGCCCCTTGGTGGTGCGGCACGAACAACATCGCCTACATCCACGAAGTGCTGGGCCCGATCTGGGACGCCTTCTACCAATGGCCCATCAGCGCCATCGGTCGCGCCCAAGAGCGTTGGACGCACTGGTGCTATCGCGATGTCCCCTTCTTCACCGCGTCATCCGATACGAAACGCCAGCTCCACGAGCACGGCGTGAAGGATGTGACCATCATCCCTTACGGCGTGCATACGCGCGCCTTGCCGGAACTGGAAGCCAAGCCGCTGAAGGCCCCATACAAGCTTATCGTGGTCTCGCGTTTGGCACCAAACAAGCGCATCGACCATGCCGTCCTCACGCACAAATGCCTGCGCGAGCGCGGAGTGAACACGCACCTCACCGTCGTCGGTAGCGGTGAGATGGATGAGACGCTCAAGGCTCTCGTCGCACAGAACAAGCTCCAGGAATCCACACGCTTTGCCGGTCCCCTGCCCGAAGCTGAAAAAGATGCATTGCTACGCGAGAGCCACTTCCTGCTGCACACGTCACAACGCGAAGGCTGGGGCCTGAACGTCATCGAAGCCAATGCCATGGGCACGCCAGGAGCCGTCTATGCCGTGCCCGGCTTGGTGGAATCCACGCTGGATAACGAAACCGGCGTGCTCGCCAAAGCGGAGACGCCCGAGTCTTTGGCCGACCGCTTGGTCGAAGCTTTCAAGAGCGAGGAGCATTACCAGCAGTGGCGCGTGAATGGCTGGAACCGGGCCAAGACGTTCCACTGGGACAGCGTATTGCCCAAGGCCTGCGACTGGCTGGAGCAAATGGCGCAAGGGAAAGGAAATCGCCCATGAGCCAATCCGGCTCCACACCGCGCGCCACCATCATCGTCCTGAATTACAACGGGAAACAATGGCTCCAGCGCTGCGTCGATTCCCTGAAGGCGCAAACGATCTTCAAGGACCTCGAGGTCATCATGGCGGATAACACCTCCACCGATGGCTCGGACAAGCTGGCCGAGGAATTGATGGCGGGATGGACAAATGGCTACTTCCTACAGAACGGAGCGAATGTCGGTTTTGCGGAAGGCAATAACCGCCCCGCCAAACGCGCGCAGGGCAAATTTCTGTTCTTCCTGAACAATGACGCGTGGCTGGAGCCGGATTGTATGGAGAAGCTGCTCGACTGCGTAGAGCGCGAGCAAGCGGCAGCCGCAACGCCACTGGTGCTGAACTACGACGACAACACCTTCCAATCATCCGGTGCACTGGGCTTCGATATCTTCGGCCTCGCCACGGACCGGGCTGAGGTGGATCGAGTGCGTGAGATCCTCATGCCCGAGGGTTGCTCTTATCTCATCCGCAAAGATGTGTTCGAACAGGTCGGCGGCTTCGACAAAGAGTTCTTCATGTATGCTGAGGAGCTGGA
>CAZRGY010000787.1:0-1665 GCA_964599715.1 uncultured Verrucomicrobiota bacterium
TCGTCCAGACACATGTGCGTCCAGTGCAGTTCTTTTCGCAAAGCATCGAGCACCACCACATCCACCCCACGCACGGCCTCGATGGCTTCCGCCGGGACTTCTTTACAGTCGCTGAAGTAAGCGAGCTTTTTGCGGCCGTTTTGTTCAAACAAAAAACCGGAAGTCGTCATCCGCCCATGCGGCAGATCAAACGGCGTCACCCTCAGATCGCCGACTTGGAACGGCCCCTCCACGATATGTTGCTCCGGGATGAAGTACGTCTTATGCCAAGGACCCTCGTGGAAGGCATAGGAATACACGCGCTTGAGATCCGCCATCGTGGCCGGGCTCGCATAGATGGGTAACGCCCCGCCGCGCATGTCGCAGAAGCGGCGGCAATCGTCCAGGCCCATGATGTGGTCCGCGTGCGAGTGCGTGAAGAGCACGGCATCCAGCCACTTGATGCCTGCGCGCAAGACTTGGGTGCGGAAATCAGGTGGCGTATCCACGGCCAGCTTCACTTCATCCGTAGCCACATAGATGGCGGAGCGCAGCCGGTGATTCTTGGGGTTCGCAAGGTATTCGGGCGGATAATCCTTGCCGATGATGGGCACGCCCTGCGACGTGCCTGACCCTAAAAATGTGAACTCAAACGCCATGTCGCCATCCTTGTACAGGAAGAATTCCGGCTGGGCAAATGCCCCCTGCTAAGAAATTCGGTCGTAGAATTGAACGAGAAGAAGATTACTTTTCGCGGGCGATCACTCTACCTTGCTCTTGATCTCGCCGCGCTTCACCCGCGTTTTCAACTTCTGTCCCGCCTTCACCTTCGCTGCATCGCGGATGATCTCACCGGAGGTCTCATCCATGGTGATGGAATAGCCGCGTTGGAGCACATTCTCCGGGCCGAGCAAACGCAACTTGCCTTCCACCTGTTGCAAGCGTGATTCCAAGCGCTCCAGTTGATGCTGCGCCAGTTCACGCAAGCGTCGTTCCGTTTGGGTGAGCGTTTCCTTGCGCTTTTTGATCTGGATGCCCGGTCGTATCTGGCCGAGCCGTTGGGCCAGACTGGCGAAGCGGCCTTGCTGTTCGCGCAATTGCACCCGGGCTGAGCGGATGAGGGAAGACTGCAGATCGTCTAACCGTTGCAACGCCTCATTCAGCTTGCGACGCGGATGCACCCGGGCGAGCCGGCCATTCAACGCGTCCAATTCATCGAGTTGCTCGTTGAGCTGACGGCGGGCGAGCTGCGTCAGTCGCTGGCGGGAGCGCAACACGAACTCGCGGGCCAGCACCGCTTCGGCAGTGAGTATCTCGGCGGCAGCGCTGGGTGTGGCGGCGCGGAAGTCCGCCACAAAATCGCTGATGGTGAAATCGATCTCATGGCCCACTGCCGAGACCACGGGTAAATAGCTTTCAAAGATGGCGCGTGCCACCGGTTCCTCGTTGAACGCCCACAGATCCTCCAAGCTGCCTCCCCCGCGAGTGACGAGGATGAGGTCCAGTCGCTGACCCGGCTCTTGGGCGGCGCTCCATTGGTTCAGGTGCTCGATACTTTCGGCGATCTCTTCCGCCGCTCCGGCTCCTTGCACGCGCGAGGGTGCCAGCACGATCTCCAGTCCCGGATCACGCCGCATGATGACGTGCAATACATCCTTGATGGCCGCCCCGGTTGCCGAAGTGACG
>CAZRGY010000787.1:1675-1894 GCA_964599715.1 uncultured Verrucomicrobiota bacterium
AATCCCGATGCGCTGGGGAAATCGTGGCAGTTCCCGCTTGCGCTCTTGGTCAAAGAGTCCTTCCGCCGCCAGCTTTTGCTTCAACTTCTCGAACTGCACTTGTAGCGCGCCGATGCCCTGTAACTCCACAGCGGTGACACGCAACTGATACTGCCCGCGTGGCTCATACACCGTCAGGTCGCCATTCAGCACCACCTTTTGCCCGTCACGTAGGGCATC
>CAZRGY010000788.1:0-1878 GCA_964599715.1 uncultured Verrucomicrobiota bacterium
ACGCTCTCCGGCCTCATGTGGCCGAATTACACCGTGGTGCTCGGCCTGTTGCCCTGGGTGCTCTGGAGCTTGCGTCATGCCTGGACCTTAGGCGGGCGCTGGATACTCGGCGCGGCGGTGATCGGCACCTTGCAGATGCTCTCCGGTGTGCCGGAGGTCATCCTGTTCACCTGGTTCATCGCCCTGCTCTGGGTGGTGGCAGCGTGGTGGCAAAACGGCAAACCGATGAATTACTTCGGCCGCTTCGCCGGAGTCATTGTGCTGGTAAGCGGACTGAGCGCCGCACAGTTGCTGCCTTTCTTCCAGACGCTGGAACTGTCTTATCGCTCGGCGGGCTTCAGCACGAACAACTGGTCCATCCCGCTCTGGGGCTGGGTGAATCTCTTCGTGCCCATGATCCGCCAGATCATGACGCATCAGGGCACATTCTTCCAGCAGGGACAGGAATTCATCAGCACCTATTACTGTGGCGCGACCGTTCTGATACTCGCGCTGTTCGGCGTGTGGAAGAGCGGTCGCAAGCTGCGCTGGCTCTGGGCCGGCGTCGCTTTGCTCGGGCTGGTGCTGGCGATGGGCGGCAACCTGCCCGGTTATGAAACACTGCGGGCGAACATACCCGTGTGGTCGCTCATCCGTTTCCCGGTGAAGTTCCTCTATCTCGCCATGCCCGCGCTCATCCTGCTCGCGGCCTTTGGCTGGCAGGCAGCCAGTGATGATCGCACCAAAGGCTGGCTGCGCGAGGGCAAACGTCTCGGCCAGCTCATCGGCGGCGTGGCCGCGCTCATGTTGCTGGGGCTCGGCATCGCGTGGGCGAACAAATCCGGCTACGACAACTGGCCCGTCATCAAGAGCAACACGCTCGTGCGATTCTTCGTCTTCGCCGGAGCGATGGCATTATTGCATTTCACCCTGCTGGAAGGCGATGCCCTTCGCCGACGCGGTCTGCAACTGGCCTTACTTGCACTGCTCATCGGCGATGCGTGCCTGCATTATCCCAAGCTGAACCCGACGCTGCCTGCCCGTGTGTTCGACACAAATGTCATCCGCGAGCATCAACAATTCCCGGAAGTGACGCCCGAGAATTTCTACCGCGTCTTCATCACGCCCAAGGCGGAGAGCGTCCTGCTGATGAGCACCATCCCGGAATTTGAATCCGAGTTCTTTGGTCGCCGTATGGCGCTGTGGTCGAACCTCAATCTGCTGGACGGCATGCCCAAGGTGAACGGCTCCTCCACCCTCCCGCTCAAGTGGCAAAAAGAGTTGGAGGATAAAATCTACGCGATGACGAATACTCCGCCCCCGGCAGACATCTTGGATTTCCTCGGTGCGCGTTATGAGACATCTACGAAATCTGCCGTGGAGTGGAGTCCACGCACAAGTGCGTTGCCGCTAGTGACCGTGTTACAGGAAATGCACGAAGAAAATGACCGCGAAAAAGTGCTGAAGAAGATCACGGCTGACGACTTCGACCCACACAAGGAGGCCTGGCTTTCCTCGATGCCCATGGTCCCTCCACCACTGGCGACTAATTTTGAATTCAAGGCCAGCATCAGTGACCTCGTAGTGAAACGGCACGAGATCACATTCAAAGCTGAGGCGAACACTTACGCGGCAGCCGTCATCGCCCAATCATGGCACCCGGCATGGCAGGCCACCGTGAATGGTGAACCGGCCGAAGTGATCCGGGCGAACCACGCCTTTCAAGCAGTGCAAATACCTGACGGCAAGAGCGAGGTTCGGCTCAAATACGTGGACCATGAGTTCATCAAGGGCGCCAAAGTTTCCTGCGCCACGGCCCTCGCCATGCTGATCGCCTGCTTTGCCTGGCGGCCCAAGCGCCAATCTACTTAGCCCGCACCTTGGCCACGTAGAGATCAT
>CAZRGY010000789.1:0-1877 GCA_964599715.1 uncultured Verrucomicrobiota bacterium
GGCCCTGTTCTGACGGCGTTGGTGGTGACGGTCAGGGCGGGATCGGCGATGGCGGGGGAGTTGGCCCTTCACCGGTCTGCCGCGCACATGGATTACCTCACGACGATCAGGGTCCCGCCGCGCGGCTATCTCGTCGGCCACCGCGTGCTGGCAGGCATGCTGTGTTTTCCCATCCTCACGGCGTTTTTTGATCTCGCGGGGATGCTTGGCGGGTATGTGACTGGGGTGATGCTTTTGCAGGTCGAAGGCGGCGTCTACTGGACCCAGATCATCCAGGAAGTGAGTTGGAGAGATGTCGAAGGTGGATTCATCAAGGCCATCGTCTTCGGCGTTCTCATCACCGGCACCTGCACCTTTTTCGGCTATGGCTCTCGCGCCGATGCACGGGCTGCTAGTACAGAACGGCGGAAGTTCATTTATATGAATTTTATGCTTGTACATGGTAATTATAGCGTTAAGTTCAAGCGTCGCGCAGCAAGCATGAAAAAACTGTACGTCCCACCATCACTCTAGCAGAACAGCAAAAAGCGGAGCTTGAGCTCCTCGTTCGGGGCCATAAGACGCCTCAGTCTCAGGTATTGAGGGCCAACATTATCCTGCGTTCAGCCGCCGGCGTCAGGAACCTTCACCTCGATTTGGGCTGTTCGGCCCCCACCGTTTCGAAGTGGCGCGGGCGCTGGGCCGAAAGTGCTGATGATCTCGCCAGAGGGACCTGCTCGATCACTGAAGTCCTCAGTGATGCGCCTCGCATTGGCAGTCCTGGAAAAATCACAGTGGAGCATTGCGTTAGGATTGTGGCCATCGCCTGTAGCAATCCGAAGGACTACGGGCGCGCCTCTGACTTGTGGTCGCTTCGGGAACTGAGACTCGAAGTCATCGCCCAAGGCGTCATCAAAGAGATTTCCGAGCGCCATCTCAGGCGAGTTCTGGACGAAGCCCAGATTCAGCCGCACAAGGTACGTTACTGGCTCAATCCAAAGAAAGATGCCCTACGCGAAGAGGCTATTGCGAGGATCTGCGAAGTCTATCGCTTGGCGCCCGAGCGCATGGAGCGGGGAGAGTTGACCGTCAGCGTTGACGAGATGACCGGGGTGCAAGCCAAAGAGCGCATTTTCGCGGATCTCCCGCCCAAGCCGGGGCAAATCAGGAAGCCTAATTGCAGCGGAAAGAAGAAACGCAAAAGGCGAAAAAGAAACCAATCGCGCGCGCGGAGAAAGCGCGTCAAGAAGGCCAAGAAAGACCAGGCACGCCGCATCGAACATGAGTATAAGCGCCACGGCACACTGTGTTTGTTGGCTGCCTGGATCATAACTGAGGGGAGGGCCTTCGGGTGGTGCAACCCCACGCGCAAGGAGGTAGATTTCGTCTGCTTCATCAAGGCGCTGCTTGAAGCCCGCCCAGGATTTCGCAAGTATCATATCGTGCTCGACAATCTCAACACCCACCTATCCGAAAGTCTGGTGCGCTTGGTGGCTGAACTCAGCGACTTTGAGGGCGACCTCGGGATCAAAGGCAAGAGCGGCATCCTCGAAAACCAGAAGACACGGGCCGCATTCCTAAGCAACGAAGACAACTTCATCGTCTTTCACTACACGCCCAAACACTGCTCGTGGGTCAACCAGATCGAAATCTGGTTCAGCATTCTTGCCCGGAAACTTCTGCGCACCGCGACCTTCAAATCCGTTGAAGATCTTCAGCAGCGCATCGTGGAATTTATCGACTACTTCAACGATACTATGGCCAAGCCCTTCAAATGGATGTTCCGTGGATTCAACATGACTCCCGCCGAAGCCAACGCTTAAACAAACTTCCGCCGTTCTGTACTAGGGCTTCGTTTATGGATGGCTGCGCTCGGAAGTCAAAGTCCTCCAGGATCT
>CAZRGY010000790.1:0-1869 GCA_964599715.1 uncultured Verrucomicrobiota bacterium
CATCGTGTTGCGCACCATTCGCGGGGGCGACGAGGGCGGATTTGTTCCGAGCCTGGCGGTGGCTTTCAGTGTCGTGCTGGCCATCGGCGGCATCGGGACGCTTATTTTCTTCATTCATCACATCGCGACTGCGATCCAGGCCTCGAGCATTATTGCCTCGGTGACGAAGGAAACCTTGGAGGCCGTTGATCGGCTCTTCCCGGAGAAGGTGGGACGAGAGCCGATGGATGACGAAGCCGATCCGTCCCTGCTCCCGCTACCGGTGCGGAACTGGCAGGCCGTCATGGCCAGTCGCAATGGTTACCTCCAGAGCGTGGATCACGCGGCGCTCCTGCGGTTGGCGCGGGAGCACAAGACCATCGTGCGGATGGAACGCGGCATCGGCGAGTTTGTGATCCAGAACACCCCGCTCGCCTCGCTCGCGTTGGAGAACCGCCGGACGAGGAGAGCATTGCCGCGCTGCGGGCGATCTACAGCATCGACCGCTATCGCACGGTGCAACAGGATTGCGCGTTCGGCATCCGCCAGCTTGTGGATATGGCGTTGCGCGCGCTCTCACCCGGCATCAACGACACGATCACGGCGGTGATGTGTGTGGACTATCTGACGGCAATTTTGGCGCGACTGGCTGTCCGCACCATCCCTTCCTCGCACCGCTACGTGGAAGGAGAACTACGGGTGATCACCATCGGCCCGACCTTTGCCGGGTTGGTGGCCGAATCGTTCGATCAAATTCGAGGCAGCGCCGAAGGCAACGTCGCCGTTCTGTTACGAATGCTGGGCGCGCTTCAAACCATCGCCAGTTTGACAGCCAGCGGAAGCCGGCGGCAGGTGCTCCGGGAACAAATGGAATGGATCGCCGAAGTGGCAGCCCGCACGATCAAGTCGCCGCACGACCGGGCACAGTTCGAGCAGCGGCTGGGTCGTCTGCGTAAAGCTCTCGACACTGAGTCATGCCTTTCAACAACCACAAAACCAACAAATCCATGAAGCCTAAAATCATGCCATATCGGCTGTGCGGCAAACGTCCCTGATTTCATAGACCTCGTTCACAGACCGAGCGCCATCATGATGCCGTGCCTGCAGGTGTTTGGGTGGATTCGGTCTGGTCCGCGCCCTTTTTGCCGCGAACCTCGTTCCGGCGGAAATGGACGCGCTCGTGATGTTCCTGCAATCGCGCATGACGCAACTTCCCTGACTCTTCTATCGCGAGTATTTACAAGGGGATGGCGAACGGTTCGTCTACTTCATAGGGTGAAGACCTAATAGGAACCGTGCAAGGTGGTGTTATCTTAACGTCATGAATACGTTATTGCTCGTGATTGTCCTGCTCCTCCTGTTCGGCGGTGGCGGATTTTACTTTGGCGGTCCCATGATAGGCGGTGGCGGTCTTGGCTTGGTTTTGCTGATCTGCCTCGTCATTTATTTCATGGGCGGGTTTCGCGGCACAAAAAGCTAGCAGATAAGACGTCAAGTCATTCCGTTGAACACTTCCCCAGACCAAGCGGATTGAACGTTGTGCTTAAAGAACTCCTCAAGACGATAAATTCAGTTGCACCGATAAGCAGGAACGTCAGGCGGCGCACATCGAAGTCGGCTAAGAGCCTGTCTGAAAATGGCAAGGGGTGCTGCGGCTGGGGATTTTGTCTCTGGCCAAGGCGGCGAGCCCTGCGCATCCCCGCAGCGGGCTGCAAGGGGTGAGCCAACGCAGGCCACGGACAAAAGAACCGCCGCCCGGAGGGTTTTCGAGCCAAAGGCCGTCTGGCTTTGTTGCTCGTCGGTCGCAGCCCCATGAAGGGGATGCTCCCTCCTCGCGCCTCGCCATCCGCACCTTTACTCGAAAACAGCGCCCCTTGTCATTTTCAGACA
>CAZRGY010000791.1:0-1869 GCA_964599715.1 uncultured Verrucomicrobiota bacterium
GCGTGTATTCGCATCTGCTCACGCAAAAGCACGGAGCGCTCTATACGTCGCCGCGGTTCAAGATCGAAACGGATTTTATCAGTGTCAAGGTGTTGGGTGGAGGCGGGGCGATGGTGCGGGTGATGGTGGATAATTATCCGTTGCCGCTGAACCCAGTCTATCCGAAAGCGATCCTCACGAAGGACGAGCCGGGTTGGGTGCGGATCGATACGGCGTATCGCAAAGGCTCGATGGCGTATCTGGAATTCGGCACTTATGACGAGCTGACACGGCCGCTTGCGAAGAATGATACGCCGCGTGAGGGACGTTCGTGGTTCGGAGTGGAACAGGTGGTCTTTCATGATGCGAGCACGCCGCCGAAGGATAACGTGCTGTCGGGCTTGGCGCTTAGTGAAGGTGCCGCACCTAAGAATGCAGCGGATTTGTTGAACCAGTATCAAACTGCGCTTACGCAGGCGATTCGTGCCTGGCAGAGCGATGCGATGACGGAGTCACAGCGCGCGTTGCTGGACTATTTTGTGAAGCAAGGGTTGCTGCCGAATGATGTGGAGAGAATCGGTGATCGGGCTAAAGAACTGGTGGCGGCATATCGCAAGTTGGAGGCTGGAGTGCCGGTGGCGCGTCGCGCTCCTGGTGTGATCGAAGGCGCGGGATACGATGCGCCGCTGATGCCGCGGGGCGATCACTTGAAGCCGGGTGAGGCGGTGCCGCGTGGGTTTTTGCAAGTGCTGGGTAAACCGAGGTTCGGTTTTGCCAATCACGATGTAGCGGAAGCGACGAGTGGCCGCTTGCAACTGGCCGAAGCGATTGCTGACTCGAAGAATCCACTCACCTCGCGGGTGATGGCGAATCGCATCTGGCAGCATCTTTTCGGCAAAGGCATTGTGGGGACGGTGGATAATTTCGGGCGGTTAGGAGATCAACCGACGCATCCGGAGTTGCTGGACTATCTGGCGAATCAGTTCGTGCGTGATGGTTGGTCCACCAAGAAACTGGTGCGGATGCTGTTGCTTTCGCAAACGTGGCAGCAGAGCAGTGAGCCGTCCGAAAAAGCGGCCGAAATGGATGGTGCGAATGATTTTCTCTCGCATGCCCGGGTGCGGCGGATCGAGGCAGAGAATATCCGTGATGCGTTGCTGGCGGTCGCGGGCAAGCTCGATGAGAAAAAGTTTGGTCCGCCGGTCGGAAACAATACTCCGCGCCGCAGTATGTATCTCGCGATCCGGCGCAATAATCTTAATCCGTTCCTCGAAGTGTTCGATGCGCCGAAGCCATTCACGACGTTGGGCCGTCGCGATACGACGAATGTGCCGGCGCAATCACTGGCGCTCTTGAACGATCCGTTCGTCATCAGCCTGGCGAAGGATTGGGCGCAGGCGATGATTGCGAGCAAAGGTAGCGAAGAGGAGCGTATCCGCCGGATGTTTGAGATGGCGTTTGTGCGGCCGCCAACGACAGCGGAATTGAAAGAGTGTCTGGCCTATGTGGCGCAGTTGGGTGCGGAACTGAAGTTAAATCCTAACGAACGATTGCAGAGCGAGGCAGTTTGGGAGGACTTCGCGCAGTCGCTGTTCAACCTGAAGGAATTTATCTACGTGCGATGAAAAAGGATGTTATTATGAGCATTATGTCACGCGCACAATTGTCACGTCGCGAGATGTTGCGGCGTTGTTCGCTGGGCTTCGGTTCGCTGGCGCTGAGTTCGTTGCTGGCGGACAAGGCGTTTGCGTCGAGTGGGGTGATCGCGCCGCATTACCGGCCGAAGGCGAAGAACGTCATCCTGTGTTACATGAGCGGCGGGGTGTCGCATGTGGATTCGTTCGATCCGAAGCCGGAGCTGATCAAACGGCATGGGCAGCCGATGCCGGT
>CAZRGY010000792.1:0-1869 GCA_964599715.1 uncultured Verrucomicrobiota bacterium
CACGAGTGACAGTCGTAATGGAAGACATAACTAATGACAAAGGAGTCTCCTCGTAACCAATCTCCCAGAAGTGCCCGCTCGATTCCCATTGCTTCTTTCTCCAATCACTGGGCGCAAGCTTGTGGCGAGTACCTTCCCACTCAATTCGCGGCATCAATGGAAGCCGGATTCGAAGAGCGTAATATGGCGATGCATCGGGGAGGCTAATCACCATCCCCCCGCGGCATACCCGCCAGAGTTCGCCAAGCGCGGGCTCAAATTGGTCAAAAGGCAGATGCTCCAGTACCTGACAACAAAGCGCCACATCAAATTGTCCGTTGTCAAAAGGAAGCTCCGTAACAGAAGCGATAACATCCGGCTGTAATTCAGGCTGGACGTCAACCGTGGTGACGGCAATCCCGACCGCTCGCAATGCGGCGGTGACCATTCCGCTCCCCGCGCCGACCTCCACTACTGACTTTGGCGCAAATGAAAGCGCGCTATCGATTTGATGGGCATAACTAAAGACGCGATTGGACCGAAGATACTTTGATGAATAGTGCTGGCGCCCGGGTACACGGGTTATGTCATAGTCATTCATAATTTTGCTTTCTTGGTACGAATCGAAAAAAAGCGCCTTCCTTCCTTCCAGAACGACTCCAATCTCGTCCTCCCCGAGGACGTGACCATGGTAATGGAAAGGAAAGCAAAGCCAAACACCCCCGTCTTAATGAGAAATTTCCAAAAAGTAGCGAGGTTTTCCAAGGCAGTGTGTTGAGCAGCCGAAACGAACACTTCACAGACGCAAACCGCAAGGATCGCCGCAGTGAAGGGTTGTAAGATAGAGCCGATCAATTGCCGAAAAGTCACCGGTGAACGGCGGCAGGCCATCGCCATAAAGACAATCAACAGCCCGCACCAAGTGATACTGAAAGCGGCCGCAACACCCACAATGCCCCAGCGCACACCAATAATAAAACCAATCACAGTTATCGGAGCGGAGAATGCAGCCCAAGTTACCAGAATTTTCGGCCGCCCAAGTGAAGTGCAAAGCCACCCAGGGGCGACGTTCACCGTGCCGAAAAACGCCGCAGGAGCCAGCCAGCGGAATACTGTCCCCGCTTCTGGCCATCCCGGACCCAATATCAAAAGGACGGCTTCATGGGCAACGACGAACAGACAGGCCACGACCGGCATGCCGACGAATGCGAGCGATCCGATGGCGCGCAAATAAGCCCGGCAATAGCGTTCAGGTTCATGTTGCAAACGACTCAATGTTGGAACCATCACGCTGCCCACGGGACCGTTAATCTGGCGAATCGGCAACATCAGCAAATTGTAGGCCTTGGTGTAGATGCCCAACGGCCCACTGCCGAGGAAGTAGCCAACGATGAGGTTGTCTGCGTTGCGGGTGCAGTAATTCAGAATGTTGAAGCCGGTCAAAGCCCCACCAAAACGAAGCATGGAACGCACGCCGCTTTCCCGGACTGGCCGGCCAGGGCGCCAACCGGAAAAAATCCAAACCAGTCCACAATTGGCGAGGGTTCCGCTCGCTGTGAGGCCAACAAGTGACCAGTAACCGAATTGGAGCCAAGCCATCACAATCGCGGTGACGATGCCAACCGCCATCGAGACAATCTCAATAATTGCCAAATCCTTGAAGCGCATTTGCCGACGCAACAAGGCCTGATGCTGAACCGTCAGCCCGGAGAAGATGAACGTACCGGAAAGAGCGAGGGTAATCAAGACGAGCTGAGGTTCTCCATAAAACCAGGCGATCAGGGGGGCCAACATCACGACAACGAGCATAACTGCGAACGAGAGGGCGACGTTGATCCAAAAGAGGGTGGATACCTGCGCATGGGTAATCTCCGTGCGCTGGACGGTGGC
>CAZRGY010000793.1:0-1868 GCA_964599715.1 uncultured Verrucomicrobiota bacterium
CATCAATCACCACCATGAGCCGTTGGATTAACCTCCAACGGCTTTTTTGTGTCTTAGCTTGGAAAAGTTGCAGAAATACGGCCTTAAAGTTTACTGTAAGTTGTTGGTAATCAGGTTAATGTGATAGTTGTTAATTTTAAATAATATTAAAATATAACTAAATAATATTAATTAATAATTAAATCTAATCACCCAAAATGCCGATTATAGTAAAATAAATTATGACATACTTTAAATCCGAACAAATTTCGGATTATGAATAAACAATCACATCGCGTCGCTAAATGGCGGGCTTTTACTCTGATTGAACTGCTGGTCGTGATCGCGATCATCGCGATTCTGGCGGGCATGCTGCTGCCTGCTTTGGCCAAGGCTAAATCAAAGACCATCTCCACTCACTGTTTGAACAACCTGAAGCAAGTGGGCACTGCTGCTGGGATGTATCTGGCGGACAACAAGGACAAAGTCACTTATGCGCACATCCGTTTTAAATATGGTTCGGAAATGACGTGGGATGATCTTTTGAGTGGCTACCTCGGGGTTTCCATCTCAGAGAATGAACAATGGCAGGGGCCCTACACGGGGAATGCTTACAGCAAAGTCATCCTTTGTGCGGCGGATAAGACGATCGGACCTTCCTGGCTCAGTGCTACGACTCGTAACACGCATCGTTCTTATGCGATGCCGCGCTATGTGTATAACTCATCCACGCCTGCTGTGAGCCCCTGGCCACCGAATCCGGTCGCGCTGACCGGGATGGGATTGTCGTGGAACTTTGGCAACGGCAATGCGACCTCCTCCCATTCGCCGTGGAACACCATGGATAAAAGCCCTGGCAGCGGTCTCTCATACTCAGGTAATACACCCGTGCCACGTCCAGTGCGTCAGTATGCCATTTATTCGGCGGCGGTGCGCGATGCGACGGAAACGATATACCTGACGGAGCGGATCCACGTCTCCAACCTGATGGGGCACCCGGATGTGTCTTTCATTGATAACTCCAACCAGCATATGACTACCGGCACCCCGACTGCTCAAGGAGGTCAGGCTTATTCCTACCCGTTGGAGCGCGATTACCATCCGGGTGGCAGCTGGAATTACCTCATGGCCGACGGTCATGTGGAACTCTTGGCTCCTGCTTCTACCCTGGGCACGACGAATCAAAATCGCGGTTTACGCACGGGCAAGTGGACCATCAATCCGCAGGACTAAAGCATGCAACTTAGGAAACTCAGTTTGGGTTTGGCGTTGGGCGCTGGTTTGCTGGTTGCCGGATGTGGTGGTGATGACGACAAGAGCGACGGGCTCGCGGTGCCGCCACCTGCCGCGCCAGCGGTCAGTGTGTCAGGCACGGCCGGTGGGTCTGAAGCCCCAGTGGCAGCCCCGTCTGCGCAAGTACCACCACCCGATGGGCAGGCGGCGGCAGCTTTGATGCCGACAGAGGCTGCACCCTTGAAAGATGATGACTTGCTGGGTGGCAATGGGCGTCCGTTGACGGAAGAGGAGAAGATGCTGATCAACTACGGGGTGAGCATGTTCAATGACGAGAAGGGGAGGTATCCGGTGAACCTGCAGGAAGCCGTGGCCAGCCGACACATCACACGCTTGCCTAAACTGCCGCCAGGCGAGGAGTTCAACTACGATCCGCAGACTGGCCAAGTCACGGTGATTAAGAAGTAGGGGAAAACACTCTAAAAAGAAATCGCAAGCCGTTGGATTAATCTCCAACGGCTTTTTACATTTTGACCACTGCTATCAGGGGCTTTACAGAAAATCCCCGGCGCATCAGGATGGCGGCATGACCTCCCTAAATCGTTCCTGTCTTGGCGTGTTCTTTGCCGCCTTCATCTTCAGTGTTTCCTTCATCT
>CAZRGY010000794.1:0-1861 GCA_964599715.1 uncultured Verrucomicrobiota bacterium
CGGCGGGTTGCACGATGTCCAATCTCGAAATCGCGTTGGGTCGGATTCATAGCGCGCACTCCTGTAGCCAGAACTTGCGGAAAACGTCATACCGGGCAGCCACCAGTCCGGGCACATGTCGCCGTGCGCTGATCGATTGCACCAGCGCTTCAAGATCGGCCACTACCTCATCCGTTTCTGCATCGTTCGTATAGCGCAGCAGCGTCTTGCACAACGTCTGCCCGTATACCTTGCGCTTCTCGATCGATGCCACCCTCGACACCAACTCCAACAGATCGCGCGGCATTCGATCATACCCCATGCCTTCAGGTTCGCCTTTGTCCCACAGCACGCACGCGGAACCGTCCGGATATACCTTGACCACCTTGCCGGGCCTGCGTGCATGCAGGCTCACAATGCGGTCGCCCGGCTCTAGTTGGCTCTGCTCGTGATTCTGGCGTTCGGCTTCGAAAGCCTCTAATGCGGTCTTGTTCGTGCTCATGGCGCCGCCATCCCTTCCAGACGGTGCAAAACGTGCGTCTCCGCACGTTTTGCCTCGGCTTCAAGGGTCCGCGCGCGCTGCATGTGATGCTGGTAACGGGAAAAGCGGGTGGCGCTGCTGGAATTGGCGCGCAATGCGGAAAACGCCATCGCGCGGTGGGCGGCGGCGCGACGCCGACGTGCCCACGTGTTGAGTGCCTGAACTGGCTTCATGGTACGGCTCCTTTTCGGTTGAGCCGCCATTCATCGCTTCCAAACGATGGGGTGGCGGACTGTACGCAGGTTGGAAGACCGGGGAAAAGGAACCCGGCGCACCCGAGGGTGCCCCGCGCACAGCCGCCATTGATGCCAGATCACGGGCGTAAAAAAACGCCGGTGGTCGGCGCTGGTGCGCCTTTTCCATACGGGCTTCCAAACCCGGCGTGGCTGGTTACCACGCAACCGAACTGTAGCACAGTGCGGAGCGAGGGGAATACCCCCACCCCAAGCAAAGTTGCCGACGTCGGCAACTTTGACCGCTGCTTACCGCCTGATCGGCACCACCTTGGCAAATGTGCCGTCGACGGCACATTTGCCCCCGAGTAGTGAATGTGGTGGCCTTGCAAATCCACGTCGCAGCTCTCGCGCCGTGTCTAGTTGATCACACAGCCATGCCATCGCCGTGCGGGCGTCTTTGTCGATGCACAAATCATCTGGCCAGCGCCGCCCACGCAGATCGTATTCCATCCCGAGTAAGTCCATGTCGCCCTGCGTCTCAATCACTTGCGCTAGGTAAAGCCAAGCCTGCGCGATCGCGTTCAAGTGCCCCTCAAGCCTCAACATTCGGCAATCTGTGCTTTCCATCATCGTGCTCCAGGTGAGTGAATGACGATGCCAGCATAGGACGATGAGCCGTGCCGAATCTTGGTTTTGTTTGGAACTGGACTATGCCGTTCCATTACGAACTCAGCGATGGATTAGAAGGACTCGGACATGAAGAAGCCGCGCTGCTCGATGTGTGTCTATGATGCCCCCAAGCCAAACGTCCGAAACGTCGCGCGGCGGGTCAAAGTATAGGGCAAACATGGCGAAAATGCTGTTTTCACTCCGTGCAAGGCCATTGCACAAATCGTTCCACTAAATTCACCCACGTTCACATAAATTCCGGATTTATCGCGCGCGGGCGCCTGTGAATATCTCACTCCGTCTTAGGGGGCGAATCTTGCGCTGTCGTGCGAGCAGGTGGCGGAGTGCATCGCCGCAACCGGGGTGGGGTTCATGTTTGCACCCAACCATCACAGCGCGATGAAGAACGTGGCACCGGTGCGACGCGAAATGGGGGTGCGCACGATATTCAACATTCTCGGCCCGCTCACCAATCCGGCCGGTGCGCCCACCACCC
>CAZRGY010000795.1:0-1856 GCA_964599715.1 uncultured Verrucomicrobiota bacterium
CGTTCATGATGGGCAGGACCTTCTCGGCCAGCCGGTTCATGTTGCGGTAGGAGCCCTGCAGCTTGAAGGGCGGCTCGGTGCGGAACGCCTCGGCCTGCGCCGCGGAGGCGATGTATTCCACATTCACGCGCAGCACGATGTCCCGGATGCGGATGAGCTTCCGCATCACGTTCACCATCTCGTTGATCTCCTCCACGGAGTAATTCCCCTCGAAGGTCACGCCCTCGCGCGAATCCGTGTCCGCGATCTTCACGATGGCGTACACATCCTTCTGGCTCCGCGCCGCGAGCTGGTTCAGCACGCGGTTCGAGGTGAGCGCATTCTCCAGGTAGCTCAGCTTGAACGCATCCTCACTGCCCCCGATGATATCGCCGAGGTTATACGTGTCCGCACGGTTCGAGAGCATGTCCGGTATCTTGAACTTGTCGCCGCTCTCCGTGTAGGGATTGCCCGCCATCACCACCGCCACGCGTTTGCCGCGCAGGTCATACGTCTTCGCCCGCCCCTGATACACGCCCTCGATGCGCCGCTGGCCGTCGCACAAAGAGATGAACTTCTGCAACAGCTCGGGATTGCAGTGCTGGATGTCATCCAGATACAGCATCACGTTGTCGCCCATCTCCAGCGCGAGGTTCAACTTCTCCAACTCCTCACGCGCGCTCGCGTTCTTCGCCTCGGCGGGATCGATGGAGGTCACGGCATGGCCGATGGCCGGGCCGTTGATCTTCATGAAGATGATACCGAGCCGGCTCGCGATGTATTCCATCAAGGTCGTCTTGCCGTAACCGGGCGGCGAGATGAGCAGCAACATGCCCATGCGGTCCGTACGCGTGGATTCGCCCGCCACGCCCATCTGCTTCGCCAGGTTGTCACCGATAAGCGGCAGATAGACGGAGTCGATGAGCTTGTTCCGCACGAAGGACGTCAGCACGCGCGGTTGGAATTCCTCGAGCCGCATGTCCTCGCGCTTCGCCTCCACGAGCTTCGCCTTCAACGCATGGAAATGCTGGAAGCGCGGCACCGTCACACGTTCATGCTGTTGGAGCTTCGTCATGAAGGCGTTGTAATTCAGCGCGTAACCCTCCGGCGTGATGATCGCATGCGCGCCCGCGAGCTTCGGGATGTGCGCATTCACCGAGACATCGATGACCGAGCGATGCTCGAACGTGCCGCGCAACACGATGGACGCCGCTTCATTCCGATACTCCGCATTCGGCTTCGGCTCGGCCACGCTGAGGTAGCCATCCACCCATTCGCACACGAGCTGGAACGCGCTGCGCGTGTCCTCACTCACAGACTTCAACGCCGCCTCGAACTTCTGCGCGAAATGCTTCTGCCGCAGGAACGCCTGGAAGCCCTGATAGATCGTGGACGCCTCGATGCTCGTGACGAAGTGCTCATTCGCCGTGAGATCGTGGAAAAGATACTCGCCCGCTTGTTCCGCCAGGTTCGCCGGGAACAAGCCACTCGCTTCGCTGAACTGGCGGATGAGCCCTTGCAACTCAGCGATATACGTGTCCGGTTTCTCGCGACCCGGGAAAAGCGTGTTGCGCAGGCGGAAGCCCGCCAGCTTCGCCGTGAGCAACGGATTCTTCGGTGACTGATCCCGCCAGAACACTGTCGCACAAGCCCGCGCATGCGTGTGATAACGCAGCAGGCCGATGCTGGAATGCATCCGCGCCAGCTCGCGCAGGAGCAATGAGGCATCGTTATCATGGATGCCTTTCACATAGCCCTCCGCATAACGCGGCGCCATGAACTCCTGCACGTGCGTGAACTGCTCCTCCGCACTCAGCTTCAGGAAGCTTTCGACACTCTGCCCGTGCGACTTGGCCTCCAGCGCCTTCAGCAATTCA
>CAZRGY010000796.1:0-1843 GCA_964599715.1 uncultured Verrucomicrobiota bacterium
GAAATGGCCAAAAGCTTTTAGCTGGGAGCGGAACTTGCCGCGAAAATGCTGGCGATGAGTGGCGTTCATCGTGCCGTAGCCGAGACCGTGATAGGCACCTTCAAATGCGATGATGCCGGGCTTGCCTGTAGTGAGCTTGGCCGTTTTGAGGGCGGCCTCGACGGCTTCGAAACCAGAGTTGCAGAAGATGGTTTTGCCGTGGCCGCCTTTTTGCCACCGGCCAAAGGTCAGTTCGCTGAGTTTTTGAGCAAGTTGTGCTTTGAGCGCGTGCGGATGAACGTCGCCCATCGCATGCAAGAGTTTGCCCATCTGCTGCTGGCCAGCTTTGACGACTCGCGGGTTGGCGTGGCCAGCGGCAGCGACGCCAAAGGCGGCGGTGAGGTCCAGATACTTGCGGCCCTCAGCATCCCACACGTAGTTGCCCTGGGCGCGCTCCCAGACAATAGGCCAAGAGCCATCCGGTTCGGTGAACAGGACGTTGCGTGACTCATAGGTCTGCAACTGCTGCAGGACTCGTTGTGTTTTCGTGGGCATGCTCAGCTCAACAGTGCGGGTAATCTAATGCGGCACCGGGCAAGTGTGCCACGAGAAAAGAAGCCTCTCACTTCAGGGAAGCGAGAAACTCTACCAAGTCGGCGGCTTCTTGGGCCGTGAGGGATTGTAAAAGCAGTTCAGGCATGGCGGAGAGTTTCTGCTCCTGCATGGTGGCGATGTCCTTGCCCGCAAGCTTAATGACTTGAGCGTTGGTATCTTTGAGCTGGAGTTCAGCCGGAGTGCGGCTGAGGAGAAATCCGGTGTAGGCGAGATCGTCCTTGGTTTCGACAGTGTAGGTCTTAAACGCCGGATCGATCAGCTTGGAAGGCTCCAAGATGCTTTCGAGGATTTTGGCCCGATCATATTTGCGACCGATGGCACTCAGGTCTGGGCCAAAGCTGCGGCCGATTCCGTTAACCAGGTGACATTGAGTGCATTGCAGACCGCTGCCATTCATGAAGAGGTTGCGGCCACGGCTGATTTCGCCAGTGAGGGAGAGGATGTCTTGGGGGCGGATATTGGTGCCAAGGGTGCGGGCGCGTTGGTCGCGAGGGATAAAACGCTCAAAGAGATCGCGAATCTCCGGACGTTTTGAGGTGAGGCCATTTTGGATGAGTTGGTCGCGCTCCTGAGAACTCCAATTGGCGGGCGCTCGCTCTAGCGAGCAGAGGGCGGCGAGTCCTTGTGAAGGAGTGTCCAATTGAGTGATCACGCCCGGGTCTGGTTCAGCCGGCTTCATCTCGCGAATCCAACGTTCCAATAATTTCATGGCGGCGAGATCCACCTCTTGTGCCCCTAGGTAAGGCATGTGGCCGCGACCCAGCTTGGCGAAGCGATACAGCAGCACGGATTCCTGCGGGCGACCAGGAGTGATGATATGGGGATTATCCAAACCAAAGGTGCCTTGAGTAGGTGCGGCATCGATTGCCAGCATCTTGTCGTTTGCTAACTCCCAGAGGAAATCAATGGTCGAGGCACCACTGCCGCCGAAGCGATGACAGTGGGAGCAATTGACATGCAGGTAAGCCCGTGCCCGGTCATTCACTGAGGCTGACTCATCGTCGAGTGAAGCCATGCGGTAGTATTTAGGAGTTGGATAGTCAAATAGCCCCAAGTTCTTTAGTGCTTCCAACTGGTTGCGCTTTTTGTCGGCTTGGGTGATCTCCCGATCCAATTGAAACGGGGCAAAGCTGTGAATAGTGCCGGTGCGTGTGAGATGGCAGACCATGCACTCAGTGCGGTTGGAATAACGCCAGGTCCAGGTAGAGCTTTTGCCGGTGATTGAGTCTTTAACTAGATAGGATTCCTC
>CAZRGY010000797.1:0-1843 GCA_964599715.1 uncultured Verrucomicrobiota bacterium
GCGCGCGCACCACGGCGACACGCTGGCGTTCACCACCAGACAATTGCCCCGGCTGGTGACTCAAACGCTCAGACAAGCCTACCCGTTGCAGCAAACGCTTCGCCCGCTCCACAGATTCCGATCCATGCGGACTGCCCTTGGCCAGCGTAGGCACGAGGACGTTTTCCAACACGGTGCATTGCGGCAGGAGATGGTGGGATTGGAAAATGAAACCGATCTCGCGATTGCGGAGCGTGGCAAGAGCGTGCTCATCGAGCTGGGTGAGGTCGCGCCCGGCGAAGGTGACCTTGCCGCCACTAGGACGATCAAGCGTGCCGAGGACATTGAGCAGCGTGCTCTTGCCGGAGCCAGAGGGGCCGATGATGGCCACCGACTCGCCTTGGGCGATATCGATGCTGACCTCTTTCAAGATATAAAGCGGCGCGGCGCCTTCCGCGGAAGGGTATTGTTTCGACAATCCTTCCAGCCGCAACAACGGTGCCTGTGTTCCCATAACGAGAATTAGACACCACATCGGGCATTCTGTCAGAAATTTTCTTCCGTCAGAAGGGCGGCTGCGCTTCTATCTCCTCATGCGCCCCTTCACACTGATCTGTGCCTTGGCTTTGGCCCTATCCACGCTAGCCAGCCACGCGGCAGCACCCAAACAGCTGGACCCGGTCGCTCAACTGGCGGCGAAACAAGAACCCACCCGCAAGGTCGTCTATAAAGAGATCGCTGATCGGGAGCTCCATCTGCACATCTTCGAACCCAAAGGGCTGAAGCCCGGCGATAAACGTCCGTGCTTCCTGACTATTCATGGCGGCGGCTGGCGCGGAGGTGAGCCACGGCGCATGTATCCCTTTGCCGCACATTTCGCGGAACTGGGGATGGTGGGCATCAGCATGGAATACCGTCTGGTGACGAGCAAAGGCACGAACACGGTGTTCGACTGCGTGAAGGATGGGCGCTCGGCGATGCGTTACATCCGGGCACACGCCAAAGAGCTGGGTATCGACCCCAAGCGCATCGTGGTGAGTGGCGGTTCCGCCGGTGGTCATGTGGCGGCGAGCACGGCGTTGTTCGATGGCGTGGATGAATCTACGGACGATGTGAAGATCTCCAGCGTGCCGAATGCGATGGTGCTGTATTACCCCGTGATCGATACTTCGGCCGAAGGCTACGGGAATAAGCTCATCGGCGCGCGCTGGCAGGAGCTCTCACCGGCTGACCAAGTGAAACCGGGTGTGCCACCCACACTCATCCTGCATGGCAGTGGCGACAAAACGACGCCATTTAAGGGCGCGCTGAAGTTTCAGGCGGCGATGCTCAAAGCGGGTAATCGTTGCGAATTGACCGTGAACGAAGGTGGCCCGCACGGATATCTGATGTTCGATGGCGCGCTCTTCAACGACGCCCTCATCCAGACCGAGCTGTTCCTGAAATCGCTCGGTTGGTTGAAGTGAGGTTTATGCCCGGCGTTAGGCTTAAAGCAGACTGACACGGACGGAACTGCCGACCGCCAAGGTCGTCTCCGGTGGCACATCCAGCAAGGCATTGGCCGCTGCCAACGAGTGCAGTTGATGCGAGGCTTGCGTGCCAGCGAGCTTCACATTGCCTGCGGCATCGAGAACGACCCGCATGAAGTGACGGCGATCACCGCGATTGGCGATCGGCTCCGCCACGATCGCATTCACCATGGGCAGTGAAACATCGGTCATGCCTTGCATGCGCATAAGCGCGGGCCGCATGAGCACTGCCGCCGTGACAAAGGCAGAGACGGGATTGCCCGGCAGACCGAAGAGAAAACGGCCATCCCATTCGCCGAATACGAAGGGCTTGCCGGGTTTGATGGAGACGCGCC
>CAZRGY010000798.1:0-1839 GCA_964599715.1 uncultured Verrucomicrobiota bacterium
GGGGTGGTGCCAAGTGGAAGAAAGACAATTTACAGAAAGATTTTTACACCCCCTTCACATCTTCAGGTATGCTTCGACTTAGTCCATATTTGTTTCGTGTGGCAGCCATTGACGCGAAGCTCAACGGCTCTGGATTTGAAGTCAAGGATACTACCCTTGTTCCGTAGGAACATCTGGCACCAGCCCGGCGTTTCACTGCCGGGTTGGGTGCTTGATCGATCTCGGCTTGAATGGGAGCTCGATGCCGTGCATCAAAGAGGGGCATCCATGCAGTCGAAGCACTTCATTCCATTACGTTTCGTGCTCTTGATCGCCACGCTGGCGTCAGGGTTCCTCTGTGCGGCGGCCGATGTGGACACCTCCCATGCAACCAAGGCCATGGCATTGCTGCGGTCGAACTGCATCTCCTGTCATAATGCGGAAAAACAAAAGGGCGGCCTGGATCTTTCGACGCGTGATCTGGCCATCCGGGGAGGCGACACAGGGCCTGCTTTGCAACCGGGTAACGGCCCGGACAGTTTGATGATCAAGCTGCTTGCCGCCGGGGCCGATCCCCACATGCCGCCGAAAAGGCAGTTGCTGGACCGCCAGATCACGACCTTGCGTGCCTGGGTGGAGGCCGGGGCCGGGTGGGATTTGGATACGCTCAACGCTGTCACAACGGTCGAACTGCCCGACGATTTCGGCCCGCTGCCCACGGGCTATGAGCCGACCTTTGCCATCGCGTTGTCTCCGGATGAAAAGACCCTTGCCATTGGCCGTGGCAGCCGTGTGTTTATCCACGATCTCGCCCGGAAGGATCGTCCCGCTGTCCAGGAGTTGTCCGGGCACCGGGATGCGGTGCAGTCACTGGCTTTCAGCAAGGATGGCCGCTGGCTGGCATCCGGAGGATTTCGCACGATCATCCAATGGGAGACCGCCGGCTGGAAGGAAACGCGCAGGATCACCCATGACCTGGCCGGCAGGGTGACCGCGATGGCCTTCACTCCGGACAACAAGACGCTCGTGGCGGCGGATTCCGTTGCCGCACAGAGCGGCTGGTTGCGTTGTTATGAGGCTGCCACCGGAGATGCCGGCCCTTCGTGGCAGGCTCATGGAGATGCCGTTCTCGATGTGGACATCAGTGCGGATGGCAAATGGCTGGCCACCGGAGGCGCGGACCGCCTGGCGAAGATCTGGGAGTGGTCCACGCGCAAGGAGGCTGGCGTGCTGGAGCGGCACCAGGGGCACGTGCTGGCGGTCGCGTTCAATCCGGACGGCACATGGCTGGCGACCGGATCCACGGACTCTGATTTGAAAGTGTGGGATGTCAGAACCCGCCAGGAGGTGATCAATGTGAAGATTCATCCTTCCGCCATCACGGGCATTCAATGGGCCGGTGACGGGAAGAGTCTGGTGACGGTCTGTGAGGACGGGCTTGCACGTGTGTTCAACGAATTCAAGGTACACGGAGGCAGTGAGCGTTCCGACGGAGCGCGGGAGCGGAAATTGTCCGGATCGGAAGAGGTCTTGCACGCAGTGGCCATCACCAAAGACGCCAAAACCATTTTTGGCGGTGCCGACAGCGGCACGGTGCATGTCTGGGGCGGCGACGGAAAAATCGCTGCGAGGCTGACGGTCCCCAAGCCCGGCATCGCCGCCGTCACCAAGGAGGCCCAATGAAGCCGCGTTCAATCCGAACAATCCGGCGTCTTCGTTGTTGGGTGGCTGCGGCCATGGCAGTTTGCCTGACCTGCCTTGTTGTCTCGTGCGGCCGTGAAAAGCCTGTTTCCCAGCCGGTGGCGGTTGAATTTACCCGCCTGACCATGGACCCCGGAGAACTGCTGATTCCGGCGGACG
>CAZRGY010000799.1:0-1835 GCA_964599715.1 uncultured Verrucomicrobiota bacterium
GCACATCCGCCATGCGCCCACCCAAGGTTTGGGCACATTCGAAGAACACCGGATCGTTCAATAACGTCAGCGCCTGCAAGGGCGTATTGGATCGTTCACGCCGGATGCAGGCGGTGTTCGAATCCGGCGCGTCAAAGGTCATCAGCATGGGATACGGCACGGTGCGCTGGAAAAAGATGTATAGCCCGCGACGATACTTGTCCTCGCCCTTGCTCTCCGCCCACTTCACAGAGTTCGCATAACCCAAGGCGGCGATATCTGCCGGCAATGCCGGGCGGATGCTGGGTCCACCCAACTTGCGTGTCAGCAGACCACTGGCCGCGAGGTACGCATCGCGCACGTTCTCCGCCTCCAGACGCAACCGGTTCTGGCGCGCAAGCAAGGTGTTCAACGGATCGCGCGTCTCCAACTCCGGCCGGATGACGGATTCCTGCCGGTAGGTGTTGGACATCACGATGAGCTTGATCATCTCCTTGCGGCTCCATTTCAACCGGGGGAACTCGCTCGCCAGCCAGTCTAGTAACTCCGGATGCGTGGGCTTGTCTCCCCGCGTGCCAAAGTCATCCACCGTGTTCACCAGTCCGCGCCCGAAGAGGTTTTTCCAGATATGATTAACGGCGACGCGGCCCGTCAACGGATTGGCCGGATCAAACAGCCAGTGCGCCAGGTCCAGCCGGTCCGCCTTCTCACTGCGCGCCTTGAAGACCGGCAATACGGACGGCATACCGGGCTGCACCTCCGCGCCCTTATCCATGAAATTCCCGCGGATATGCACCTGTGTCTTGCGACCACCCGGCTCCTCCACCATGGTCGCCGCAAACGTCGTCGGAGCTGCGGGCGCTTTCTTCGCATGCGCATCGATGGCCGCCTGCAACTTGCGCGCTCCGGCATCCACCTGTTCTTGATAATATTTGGCCAACGCCGCGCGCTCGGCCTTTGTGCGCAAGTCTGGCTCCTTCGCGAGCGCCATCGTGGCATCGGCGGGCAGGAGATCGGGTTTCAATGGCCGCGCGGAATCCGTCGCGGAAATCCGGAACTGGCCGAGCAGATAAGTCGTCTTGTAATTGTGCTCTAATTTGAAGATAAGCTTGGCCCCTTCAGGCAGCACCAAATCATCTTCGGTCGCGAATACCGCCGCGTGAGATTCATCCAGCTTCGGGGCCACCGCCCAACCGCTGCTCGCCTGCCCCGCTAGCGCATTCTCCACCGGGAACCGGTTCTGCGAAAAGGATGCCTGCGGATTGCCCAACTTCACCTCACGCTCATCACCATTGGGCGAGACCACGATCACGCTGAACTTCGTCAGCACAAAATTCCCGTCCTTCGCCCGGCCCGGTCCCTTCTTGGGCGTCGGGTCATCGATTGCCTCCAGACGAAAGCCCGTGATGCGTGACAATCCTGTAGTGGCCTCAATGGTGTAGGTGTCCGTATCCGGCAACTTGCCCTCGCTTACGATCACCTCATCCTTATCCACCTTCAACGTCGCGCCATTGGCCGAGGTCGTCTTCACTGGTTTTAGATTCTGCCATGGAGTTGATTTCGTCCGTCCGGATTTCTCCCACGCCACTTGCTTCACCGGCAGATCGTTTTTCACGTAATCCACCAGTTTCGCCTTCAGCTTGTCGTTCTCGCTATCCCACTTCGCCTTCGCTTCCTCATACTTCGCCTGCTCATCGGGTTGCGGCGACGGCACATTCTTCTCGGAGGCGTTATTGAAGAACGCGTAGAACTGGTAGAACTCACGCTGCGTGATGGGATCGTATTTATGGCTGTGACACTCCGCACAAGCCATCGTCAGGCCGAGCCAGACCGTGCTCGTGGTGCTCACACGATCC
>CAZRGY010000800.1:0-1834 GCA_964599715.1 uncultured Verrucomicrobiota bacterium
GAAGGAGCTCTTTGCGGAAGGCGGCAAGGCCAAGGCGAAGACCTTTGCAGCAGCGTAAGCTGAAACAGAATCATCCAGCCGGTCCTGCCTGCGGGCAGGACCGGCTGTTTTGTTTATGCGCGTTAGGCTTGCCTTGGTTCAGCGTCTTTAGGATGCTGGGCACAGTTGTTCATGGAGGAAATGATGATCACCAAAATGTTTCTCAAAGACGGAAAAGTGGGGCTGCTTTCTCGCAGCGTGATATTACTTTTTTTGGTTGCCTGTATCACAGGATGTTCCTCTCCGGGGGCCATGTTGCAGGAGTCGGCCGTGAAGCAGGTCAAGGAGGGGATGTCGCGGGAGGAAGTGCTGCGAATCATGGGGCAGCCCAAGAAAATGGTCAAAGGACCCGATGGTGAACAGGCGGACCAATATGTGGTGTTCCTGCAACAACCCACTTTCACCGATAAATCCAATTTGAATGGCACGTTGATGCTTAAGACACTGCAGGTCTTTTATGATCCCAGCGGCAAAGTCGAGTTCGTGGAAAACTATGAGGCACCCATACCGTATTGGAAGTTGCTGGATGGTGTCGCTCGGGCCGGGATCAAGGGCGGAATCGCGGCGATCCCCAAGATCGAGAAGGAGATGACCAATCTCTATGAATTGACGGAAAAGCTTGGTGAGCCGATGGGCGTATATAGGAGTTTGGACGGTCTCAAATCATACAGCTGGTTTGTCTTCGAGGCATCCAAAGCAAACAATCATCTGGAAATGAAGGCCGAGCTGAGGGTGGTCCTCGATCGTAACATGTATATAATCGACTACCGTATTTTTGAGGAATGACGGTGATTCAGCTTGTGCGCGCCGGCCCTAGCAAATCCCATTGTCGCGCCTGATTTTGTGAGTTAGGTTGTGCTTGATGCTGGCGGATAGAGACTATATGCGGGAGCAGCCATCCAGATTCTGGGGTGGCCGTGGACCGCGCACAGCTACCGGCGTCCTCTTGCTGGCCGTGGTGGCGGTATTTGTCCTGCAATGCATCAATTGGGCCTATGTGAAGTCACCGATTGAGAGTTATCTGATGCTCAGTTGGGCCGGGGTGAAGCAAGGCTTCATCTGGCAATTCTTCACCTTCCAGTTCCTGCATGGTGGTTTTCTCCATATATTATTTAACGGATTGATGCTCTACATGTTCGGCACGGCGGTAGAGGGTATGCTGGGGCGGCCGCGTTTCTTGGAGGTCTATTTTGCGAGCGGTGTTTTGGGTGGGCTGGCTCAAGTTTTGTTAGGGGCAGTGTTTCCTGATCAATTTGGCATGCCGGTATTGGGTGCCTCGGCGGGCGTCTGTGGTTTGCTGGCGATGTATTGCCTCTTGGAGCGGGACCGCACGATTGTCTTCATGTTCTTTTTCCCGATGCGAGCGATCACTTTGTTAAAGCTTTCCATCGCCGTGGCCGCCTTCTTTGTGCTCGTTCCGGTGGATGGCGGGGTCGCCCATGCCGCGCATCTCGGCGGTTTTCTGGTCGCCATCGGGTATCAGCGGTGGATCCTCGACCGGGAGCGGCGGTTGTTCGATTGGCGGCCTTACGCCGATCAAGTGCGCAGCCGGGAACGAGAAATGGCCACGGTCAGTTCCCGGCGTAAATCAGTGATCGCCGCGCGGCCGACTAAGCGAGAAGAGGAACCGCCGCAGGAAGATTTCATCAGCAAGGAAGTCGATCCCATTCTCGACAAGATATCGGCCAAGGGCATCCACAGCCTGACGGAGCAGGAGCGCAAGATCCTCGACAAGGCGCGTTCCAAGATGGCCAAGAAGTAGGCCGGTCTGCCCCTTTGGCGCGCTATTTTCTGG
>CAZRGY010000801.1:0-1824 GCA_964599715.1 uncultured Verrucomicrobiota bacterium
CTTCATACGTGCCCACCCAATAGCGGCCCGCATGATTGCTTTTGAAATCATTGCGACGGGCATTGACGACATCACCGAGCATCGGCTGCTTGTTGAAGGCATTGCCTTTGGCCGTCCAGTCACTCAGATCGCCTTTTTCAAAATCGAGGTTCAAAGGCTTGCCGTCTTTGCCGAGCGGAAGAACTCCATTCGGTGCCGGGTTAGGATTGGGTTTCACCTGCGCTTGCTTGGCCGCCGGAGTAACTCCCGTGCGCGGCACCACTTTATCAGGTGACAATGAACCATCCTTCACATCATAGAGCACCTTTGGCTGGGCGGCTTCCCATTCCTTCTTGCTCACGCTCTTCACTTGATGCGTCAGGAGAAAGGTGCCCTTCTTGTTACCGATCACCACATCCGGCAGTTTGTCCCCATTCACATCCCCGACGACCAATTGGGTTCCCACGCCGGAATTGTCATCCATCAGGTGCGGCACCCAGTCCACGCTCTTGTCCTTGTTCCGCACGAGCTTGAACCAGTAATTCACCGCAGGTGCATCAGAATCCGCATCCCCCTTGGGACCATGGGCCCAGAAGCGTTTGCCGGTGACGATGTCCTTGAGACCGTCACCATCCATATCGATCAGTTCCATCGCGTGGAGCTGGGAGAACTTCACCCCGTAGCGATTCTCCTGCGGCTCCTTGTTCATGATGCTGTGCTGTTTGAACTGGATCCCGCCCGTTTCGCTCTTCTCGGCGAGTTGCTCATACCAGACGAGGCCAAAGCCATGCGCCGCCATGCTGGTGATGACGTCATTGCGGCCATCACCGTTCACGTCGTAGGCGAACATCTGCGAGCCGCCGACATTGAACATCGTCTTGTGCTGTTTCCAAACCGGATCACCCGCGAGCGAAGCGGGTTGCTCCCACCAGCCATCCCGCTCCAACAGATCCATGCGCCCATCGCCATTCACATCGCCCACACCCAGACCATGGGTAAAGCGTTGCCAGCCGCCTTTCGGTGAAATGGGATGGAAGGTCCATTTCTCGGTCGGGTTTTTCCAATCCGGTTTCGCATAACCAAAGAAGCCTTTGGAATTGCAGACGATCTCGGGTTTGCCATCGCCATCAATATCGGCCCAAGTGGGTGATTCATTATCCACCACGTCAAAGACCACATGACGCTTCCAGTGCTGGCTGAAACCGGCCTTGCCGGGATTCTCGAACCAGGAAGCGTCTTTGCCGGGAAAGCCGTAGATGAGGATATCCGTCCAGCCGTCGTTGTTGATATCGTAGGTGTAGGCGAAGAAATTGTCTGAGTAGGTGTTCTTCGTGCCCAAGCCGCCTTCAAAGCCGGGGTATTCCACCTCGGTGCCATCGGGCTTCTTGGTCTTGAACTTCAGCGTGGCAGGATAGTACTCGTACTGCTTCTTGAAATCCGGCCCGGCCCACCAATAGGGACCTGAAACAATGTCATTATGGCCGTCCTTGTTGAGGTCGCCAAACGTCGCACCTTCGCTCCAGAAATACTGGCTGAGCTGGGTCTTCTGGAAGGAATGGAGTTGATAATCGGCAGCGCTGCTGGTGTTGGAACTGGCCATGACACCAAGGCATAGCAACGGGAGGACAATGGCGGCTTTCATAGGCTTACAGGCAAAAGTGCATTTGGGAACCTTGGGACGATACCGCAAAGCCACACACACGGACATATCGAAAATGCACCTGCGAGGCCGACTTTTACACCATGTAAAAAACTCCCATCAGGCATCGGTTTCCGGCTGGACGGCCCACCGGGTAACTGTTCTCTATTTACCCCATGGAACTGACCTGTCGGCGGCTGGACTTG
>CAZRGY010000802.1:0-1822 GCA_964599715.1 uncultured Verrucomicrobiota bacterium
GTATGGCGCACCGATCACGGGGCGGCAGGTCATACAATTGCGGTTGGAGCGGAACTCGGCACTGGGTCAGGCGACATGGACGTTGCCGCGCATCGAGGTGTTGAAGGCGAAGTCCACGCGCGGGCATGTGGCGGTGTCGGCGGATGCGGGCTTCCGGCTCACGCCCGAGAAGACGGTGGCGTTGACGGATATCGCTACGGCGTTCTTCCCGCGCAAGATCGAGGGCATCCAAGCGGCGTTCCGTTTGAGCGAACAAAATTGGGAAGCAGTGATGCGCGTGGAGCGGTTGCCTCAGTCCATCCAGGCGGATGCGTTGCACCTGTTCTCCATCGGCGAGGGCATCGCGTATGGCAGCAGCACGATCAATTTCACGATTTCAGGTGCGCCGGTGTCGTCGTTCCTCATCGCGCTTTCGGATGAATATTTCAACGTGGAGTTCACCGGCAAAGACCTGCGTAGCAACTGGCAGAAGACGGCGAACGGTTATGTGGTGACGCTGAACACGCCGGTATCGGGTGCGTATACCCTACTGGTGACGTATGAACGGCCCTTTAAGGCGCAGGGCGATACGCTGACCTTCACCGGCGCGCAGCCGATGGACGCGCAGAGCGAGCAGGGGCACACGCTGGTGGTGAGCGCGTATCAATTCCAGGTGAAGCCCTCGAATGTCTCCACGAGTCTGTTGCCGCTGGAGACGGCAGAAGTGCCGGCGGAATACCGGCTGTTCTTCGATGCGCCCATTCTCGCGGCGTATCGTTACAATGCGCGGCCGTTCAATCTGCAACTGGCGTTGAGTCCGCTGGCGCAAGGCGAGACAGTGAGCTTAATCGTGGATCGGGCGATTCTCGCAACACGTATCTCGCAGGACGGTGAAGTGCTGACGGATGTGCGTTACTTTGTGAAGAATCGCGGTAACCCGCACTTCCGCGTGAAGCTTCCGCCCGAGACGACGCTGTGGTCGGCCACCGTGAATGGCGCGACTGTCGTGCCGGTGAAAGATGGCGATGCGAATCTCATCCCTTTGCCGCAACGGGCGGACCCGAGCGCGGTGCAGACGTTGGACCTGAAACTGGCTTCACGCTCGAAGACACCCGCCAAAGTGAAGGTCGAGGCACCCATCGTGACGGTGCCGGTGTTGTTGGCTGAATGGGAGATGGCACCGGATGCAGGGCATCGGTTGGAGTATCGTGGCGGGTCGCTGGCTCCGGAGAAGGGTGTGGCTGATATGTCGGGCTTCACGGGGTTGGCGCGGATGCTTTTTAACCGTGGTGGCTTGGGCAAGCTCATCCTGATGCTGATGTTCACAGGTTTTGGAGTGCTCGTCTGGCGGTGGGCCACGGGGGAGGGTGTCTATCGACTGGAGCCAAGACATTTCGGAGGTGCCGTGGTGGGGTTCATCGCCCTCGCCCTGGCGGCGGTGCAGTTTGTCGGGCTGTTTTGGATGGCAGCGCGGGAAACCCAGATGCCGCCGCCGGGGCTTTCTTTCCTCGCACCCGTGCAACAAATCCAGAGTGTGTTGAGTGTGGAAGTGGCGAACCTGCCCGCGACCGCGCCAGTGAGCACCAGCCTGACGCAGGCATGGCCGGTGCCGTTCGCGTTGCTCGTCTGGGGAGTCTCGTTGCTGATGTTCGAGGGATTCAAACGCGCGGCAGGTGTGGCGCTGGGGTGGACCTTGTTAGGTTGGACGGCGTTGCGCTGGACTAACGGGGCGGAGCTGTGTCTCGGCGTGTTGCTATTGTTCCTGTTGGTGCATCTGGTGATGCCGGCATTGTGGCGGCTCTTCAAAGTTCCGCATCCACCAGAGCCGCCGCAGGAGGGTAAT